>CALRMF020000173.1:0-6660 GCA_943369035.1 Curvibacter sp. AEP1-3 | reverse complement strand
GCGCATTGCCGACCATGTCACCGACTCCAAAATTGAGCTGAGCAACGCAGATACTGAGAGTCATGGAAGGAAAGAACCGTTCGGGAGCCTTGGGCAAGGCCGATTATGTCATTCGGGTCCTGGACTCCCCGCTGCAGGTGGACGCACTGCAATGGGACCAGCTGCTGGCGCGCACGGCGCAGCCCACGCCCTTCATGCGGCACGCCTACCTGGCGGCGCTGCACACCAGCGGCAGTGCCGCGCCCGCCAGCGGCTGGGCACCGCGTTTTGTCACGCTGTGGGCCGATGGTGAGCTGATTGCCGCCTGCCCGCTCTACCTCAAGGCCCACTCTTACGGTGAATATGTCTTCGACTGGGCCTGGGCCAATGCCTACGCGGAACACGGCCTGCCCTACTACCCCAAAGCGGTGGTGGCCGTCCCGTTCACCCCCGTGCCCGGCAGCCGCCTGCTGGCGCGCGACGTAGCGGCCAGGCAGGCGCTGCTGCAGGCTGCGCTGGGCGTATGTCGCGACGAGTCGCTGTCCTCCCTGCACCTGCTGTTCGGCACCGACATTGACCTGCAGGCCTGTGGCGACGCCGGCCTGATGCTGCGCCACACGGTCCAGTTCCACTGGCAGAACACCCGCCCCGGCTATGCGGACTTCGAGGACTTCCTGCGCCACCTGAGCCAGGACAAGCGCAAGAAGATCCGCCAGGAGCGGCGCAAGGTCGAGCAGGCCGGTGTCAGCTTCCGGTGCATGCAGGGTACTGCCATTTCGACAGCAGACTGGGATTTCTTCTACCGCTGCTACGAGCGCACCTACCTGGAGCACGGCAACGCACCCTACCTGAGCCGCGCGTTCTTCGCCAGCCTTGCGGGCACGATGCCAGAGAACTGGCTGCTCATCCTGGCCGAGCGCGGCGGGCGGGCGATCGCAGCCAGCCTGATCGCCATCGCGGAACATGGGGGGGAGAAAGTCGCGTGGGGCCGCTACTGGGGCGCGCTGGAGCGCGTGGACTGCCTGCACTTCGAGGCCTGCTACTACCAGCCACTGCAATGGTGCATCGCCCACGGCTACCAGCGTTTCGAGGGTGGTGCCCAGGGCGAACACAAACTGGCGCGGGCCTTGCTGCCAGTGCGCACCAGCAGCGCCCACTGGCTCGCACATCCGGCGTTCGCCGCTGCGGTCGAACGCTTCCTGGTGCGGGAAGGACAAGGGGTGGCGGGCTATCTTGGCGAACTCGCGCGCCACACCCCTTTCAAACGTGCGGACTGAGCGGCCCCGTCGGCTCAGTCCGGCGAGGACGCCAGCATGCCCATTTCGGCGTTGCTCATCAGTGCGTCCATGTTCATGACGATCAACATGCGCTCGCCCACGTTGGCCAGGCCGGTGATGAAGCGGGCATCGATCGCGGCCTCGAACTGCGGCGCCGGCTTGATCTGCTGGGCCGCAAGCGTGACCACGTCGGACACCGAATCCACCACGGCACCGAGCACAGTGCCACGAACGTTCAGGATGATGACCACAGTGAACGCGTTGTACTCGACCTTCTCCAGCTTGAGCTTCATGCGCAGGTCGACAATCGGCACGATGACGCCGCGCAGGTTGACCACGCCCTTGATGTAGGGCGGTGCATTCACCATGCGCGTGGGCTCTTCGTAGGAGCGGATTTCCTGCACTTGCAGGATATCGATCGCGTACTCCTCGCTCCCCAGACGCAAGGTCAAGTACTGGCCGGACGCTGCCCCCGCGGCGTTGACGTTGTCCCCCGAGTTATCGCGTTGGGTCTGCATGGCATTTGCTCCTTGAGATCGACTCGGGTGGGTGAAGTGGTGGGGCATGATACACGCCGCCACAGCGGCCACCACTGCCGGTTGTCAGCCAGCGCCGCTACCCGGGCGGCCTCGACACCCCGCAACAAAAACGCCCACCGGGCTGAGCCGGTGGGCGTCATGGGAAAGGTTCTGCAAGCCGGCCAGCGCTACCGCGACCGGATGGCATCACCCGACGATCAAGCCTGCGCCTTGTTGTAGTTGGCGATGCCGTCCATGATTTCCTTTTTGGCAGCGTCCGGACCTTCCCAGCCCTGCACCTTGACCCACTTGCCTTTTTCCAGGTCCTTGTAGTGCTCGAAGAAATGCTCGATGGTCTTCAAGCGCATCGGGTTCAGGTCTTCCGGCTTCTGCCACTGGGTATAGAGCGACAGGATCTTGTCGGTCGGCACGGCAAGCACCTTGCCGTCTTCACCAGCCTCGTCCGTCATTTTCAGAATACCGATCGGGCGGCAGGGCACGACCACGCCGGGGATCAGCGGCACCGGCGTGATCACCAGCACGTCCACCGGATCACCGTCGCCCGAGATGGTCTTGGGCACGTAGCCGTAGTTGGTGGGATAGTGCATGGCCGTGCTCATGAAGCGGTCCACGAAGATGGCGCCGGTTTCCTTGTCCACCTCGTACTTGATGGGGTCGGCGTTCATCGGGATTTCGATGATCACGTTGAAAGCGTCAGGAACATTCTTGCCGGGGGTCACGTTGTCAAGAGACATGATTGCTTCTTTGCGTTAAGTCAGGGAAAGGTCGGTATTAACCCTGATTTTACTTGCTCCGCACTGACGCCCGGCTTGCAAGCCCGCTTTTTCAAGTTACAGTCCGCCCGTTGGCCAATCGTCCTGTGCGATCCGAGAGGTTGAACGCGACGAGGAAGCAACGCATCGGTGGCCCCGCCCCCTGCGTTGCCACCTCTTCGCGACACAACAACACAGGAGAGATTGATATGACAGGCAACTCAGCGCTGATACTGGCGCTCGTCTGCGGATTCATCGCCGTGGCTTACGGCTTCTGGGCCCGCAGCTGGATTCTTTCTCAGGACACCGGCAACGCGCGCATGCAGGAAATCGCCGCGGCCATCCAGACGGGGGCCGCCGCCTACCTGGCGCGCCAGTACAAGACCATCGGTGTCGTCGGCATCGTCCTCGCCATCCTGATTGGCATCTTCCTTGACACGCAGACCGCCATCGGTTTCGTGGTCGGTGCCGTGCTCTCGGGTGCTTGCGGCTTCATCGGCATGAATGTGTCGGTGCGCGCCAATGTGCGCACGGCACAGGCCGCCACCAAAGGCATCGGTCCGGCGCTGGACGTGGCCTTCCGTGGCGGCGCCATCACCGGCATGCTGGTGGTCGGCCTGGGGCTGCTCGGCGTGACGGTGTTCTACTGGTTCCTGATGGGCAGCAGCGCCCCGGGCGCCAACCTCGCCAAATTGCTCAACCCCCTGATCGGCTTTGCCTTCGGCTCCTCGCTGATCTCCATCTTCGCGCGTCTGGGCGGCGGCATCTTCACCAAGGGTGCCGACGTGGGTGCCGACCTGGTGGGCAAGGTGGAAGCCGGCATCCCCGAAGATGACCCGCGCAACCCGGCCGTGATCGCTGACAACGTGGGGGACAACGTGGGTGACTGCGCCGGCATGGCAGCCGACCTGTTCGAGACCTATGCCGTGACGCTGATTGCCACCATGGTGCTGGGCGCGCTGCTGGTGTCCGGCGCGGGCACTGCCGCGGTGGTCTATCCGCTGGCCCTCGGCGCGGTCTCCATCGTCGCCTCCATCGTCGGCTGCTTCTTCGTCAAGGCTGCGCCGGACATGAAGAACGTCATGCCGGCCCTGTACAAGGGCTTGGCGGTGGCCGGTGTGCTGTCGCTGATCGCCTTCTATTTCGTGACCACCTGGCTGATTCCCGACAATGCGATCACCACCTCCGGCAGCCAGATGCGCCTGTTCGGCGCCACTGTGGTCGGCCTGGTGCTGACGGCGGCCCTGGTGTGGATCACCGAGTACTACACCGGCACCCAGTACAAACCGGTGCAGCACATCGCGCAGGCGTCCACCACCGGCCACGGCACCAACATCATTGCCGGCCTGGGCGTGTCCATGCGTTCCACCGCCTGGCCGGTGATCTTCGTCTGCATCGCGATCTGGGTCGCGTACCAGCTGGCTGGCCTGTACGGTGTGGCGGTCGCTGCCATGTCCATGCTGAGCATGGCCGGCATCATCGTCGCGCTCGACGCTTACGGCCCCATCACTGACAACGCCGGTGGCATCGCCGAGATGGCCGAGCTGCCCTCTTCCGTACGGGATATCACCGACCCTCTGGATGCCGTGGGCAACACCACCAAGGCCGTGACCAAGGGCTACGCCATCGGCTCCGCCGGCCTGGCCTCCCTGGTGCTGTTTGCCGACTACACCCACAAGCTGGAGTCCTTCGGCAAGGTCATCAAGTTCGACCTCAGCGACCCCATGGTGATCATCGGCCTCATCATTGGTGGCCTGATCCCCTACCTGTTCGGCGCCATGGCCATGGAGGCCGTCGGTCGCGCCGCCGGCTCGGTGGTGGTGGAAGTGCGCCGCCAGTTCCAGACCATCAAGGGCATCATGGACGGCTCCGGCAAGCCCGAGTACGACACCGCGGTGGACATGCTGACCACCGCCGCCATCAAGGAAATGATGATTCCCTCGCTGCTGCCGGTGGTGGTGCCCATCCTGGTCGGCCTGGTCCTCGGTCCGGCCGCGCTCGGTGGCCTGCTGATGGGCACCATCGTCACGGGCCTGTTTGTGGCCATCTCGATGTGTACCGGCGGCGGTGCCTGGGACAACGCCAAGAAGTACATCGAGGACGGCCACCACGGCGGCAAAGGCAGCGATGCCCATAAGGCGGCCGTGACGGGTGACACCGTGGGTGACCCCTACAAGGACACCGCCGGCCCGGCCGTCAATCCGCTGATCAAGATCATCAACATCGTGGCGCTGCTGATCGTGCCGCTGATGATGAAGGTCCACGGCGGTTGAGCTACCCCGCGTGACACACGCCCCCAAGCCCGCTCCGGCGGGCTTTTTTGCGACCGCATTGTCCCCAAGTTTCGAGACAGCGGTGGCGAAGGAGAGCTTGGCCCCTGGCAATTCCGTTACACTTGGAAACATACTCTGCAGACCCGGGGAAACATCGGGCTGCCGAGTCAGGTCACCCAGGGGGGCACAGGCTGATGTTCGGATTCTGGAAAAGCGGACGCACCGGGCGCAAGCAATCCGGCGCAGTGGCAGAGGAAAACGCCTCCCTGCCCTATTCATCCATTCCCCTAAGCACCCAGCAGCACACCGCCACCCATCGGGAGCTGGTACGGGTTGTCCTGCGTGACACCCTGCGCATGCATGGCATTCCCACCGACTGGATCGGCTGCGAGATCCTGACGCGCTCACGCCGTGGCGATGAGGGCGCCCTGCTGATCCAGCTGCTGATCCACCATTGGCACGAAGGCCTGCTGCGCTATGCCCCGCTGCTGCAGCAACAGCTCCTGCAAGGGCTGCAACGCTTCGACCCGGCCTCGGACCACAGTCGCCATACTGTCAGCTGGAAATTTTCACCGGCCTGCCGATCGCCCCACAATGAGATGCCACCGCCGTCGTTCTGGACCGGTCAGGCGGCACAGTTCGAGGTTCCCGCCACCGACTACCCACCGGGCCACGACTATGCAACTGGCCAGACGGGGCAAAGGCGCTAAGCACCGGAACAGCACCTGCGGGCTGGAATCACCGGCTTGCATTGCAACTTGAGCTACCATCCCCTTTGCTGCATTCCAGACGGACGCCGGAGAGACAGTTGAAGATTCTCGTCGTTGATGACCATGCGTTGGTGCGCGAAGGCCTGCGCCAGGTGCTCAAGGGTCTCGATACCGCCGTCGATGTACTGGAAGCCGGTTCATGCAACCGCGCTTTTGAAGTCGCCCGCCAGCACGCCGACCTCGACCTGGTCCTGCTGGACTATCACCTGCCCGACATGAATGGCTTGGAAGCCCTGGATGTCTTTGCCCGTGAGCATCCGGAGCTGCCCATCATCGTCCTGTCGGGTTCGGTCAACCCGCGCGTCATGCACCAGGTGCTGAGCAAGGGGGCGGCTGCGTTTCTGACCAAGTCCGGCATGAGCGACGAACTGCTCTCGGTCACCCGCCTCGTGCTGGCCGGCGAGGTCTATATGCCGCATGAGCTCATGGCCAGTGCTGCTGCCTCCTCCGGCGCAGCAGATCCCGCCCCCCAGTTCACGCCGCGCCAGGAAGAGGTACTGCACCTGCTGCTGGACGGCTACACCAACAAGGAAATCGGCCGCATGCTTAACCTGTCGGACGAGACGGTCAAGAACCATGTGACGGCCATCCTGCGCGGGTTCGGCGTCACCACACGCACACAGGCTGTACTGGCCGCCAACCGTCACGGCTACGCCAGCGACAATACCCGCAAGTCCACTTAGGACGGGTTCACACACTGTGCTGCGGGGCGTCGCCTTGTGCCAGGCGACGCAGCAGTGCGCGAAGTTTGGCCGGCCGCACCGGCTTGTGCAGCAAAGGCAGATTGGCATCGCGGCAGGCCTGCATCAAGGCCGGATCGGTGTCACCGCTCATCAGTCCGGCCGGCACCGCCCGCCCCAGGACCAGACGCAGCTGCCGGATGGCCTCGATACCAGTCTCTCCCTGTCGCAAACGGTAGTCGCTCAGCAGAACTTGCGGTGCCCAGTCCCCGCCCACGGCTGCCAGGGCCCCCTGCAGATCGTCCGCCACCACCACCCTGCAACCCCACGACACGAGCAAGCCGGACAAGGCCTGGGCTGAAAAACTGTCGTCCTCGATCACCAGCACCT
>CALRMF020000172.1:0-6663 GCA_943369035.1 Curvibacter sp. AEP1-3 | reverse complement strand
CCCATGATGTCCGTCACCAGCAGCACGATGAACACGGTGAACAGGACGCCGACCACATCGCCGCCCGCCGGCGCCTGGTCGACACGGCCAGCGAGCTGCTCGACTTCTTCATCCGACATGGCACGCACACGTTCGGCCGCATCCTGGGGACGCACACCGTGGGCTTGCAGGGCCTGTTGCACGTCGTCGCGAGCGAGAAAACGGTCGACGCGTTCGCGCGAACCGGTGGTGGTGGTCGCGTGGTCCGGGAGAACTTCGTCGGTGGTCACGAGCCTGGCTTGCGCCGTGAGGGGAACGCCAGCCCAAGCGGTGGAGACGATCAGAAGGGAAGCAACGTAGCGTTTGAAGTTTTTCATGCCGCCACTCTAGCGAGGCCCGCCAAGCAGCGTCAACGCGTCTTACAGACCGTCGACGCACCTTACACTTGTTCACATCAGGGTACGACGCAACACGCTCAGACGTTCGCTCACCAGGGCTGCATCGTCGGCCTGCTGTGCCTGGGCCAGATAGGTTTCGAAATCCTGCGCCGCCTCACGCATCCGGCCCAAGGCTTCCAGCGCCACCCCGCGATCACGGTATTCCTCCCAAGCCTGCGGCAGCATCACCAGCAAGCGGTCTAACACTGCCACCTGCCGCACCTGCGTCCAAGACCCGTCGAGTCGGCAGTTCTTTGCTCGACAGCCTGATGCCGGCCCAGAAATCCATGATCCCGGGCGGCCGGTTCACAAGCACTCAGGTTGAACGCCAGGAGCCCGCCAATGGCACGTTCGCGCTGGTTCGCCCCGGTGTGCTGCAACAGCGCCAGCAAATTCCGGCTTTCTGCGGCATGCAGGCTGAGCTAGGGAGTCACCGGCAAGCCGGTGGCGGGGTCCGTCGTTGATGACGGCGTTGGATACAGATTGTTCGTCGAATTGTCTCCCGTTACACCGCTAGTACCCGACATCTGGGTAGCCTGCGGCAACGCCGCAGCACCCGCAGGAAGCACCGGTGCTGTCGGATTGGCAGCCAGTGCCGCATTGCCGGCGGACACCTGGCTCTTGGAAATGCTGACGATGGCGTCCAAAAAATCCTTATAGATTTGGCGCTCTGTCGCCGGGTCCGCATTGATGTTGGAGGCCAGCTCACAGGCGCGGTACAGCAACTCCCGGGAGATAAGTACCGCCGGGTTGCGACCTCCGAGGTCCACGCCACCACGGGTCGCGCTCGACCCCACCTCCCCGAGAGCGCCCGCCTGGGTTGGCACGCCCAGCTGGACGCCTGAACTGCTGGTCGTGATGGCGTCCGGCCCTGGGCCTCTGCAGTAACGCTCTGTGGCGCCCCGCTCCTTGAAGTAGGTGAACTGGCGCGCATAGTCGGCAGCCACCACGTCTATACCTTGACGATCGATCAGCATTTCGGGTCGCCCGCTTTGCGGGGACGAGGTCCCGCAACCGCCGAGCGACAAGAGCGTTGCCGCCATCAGGATCATTCCAAGCTTGTGAAACCGCATGCCCCCCCCTGCTCAAGCTGCAAGAACATGACAAGACCTAATTCTGAGTGACCGGAAACGGCTCCGGCAGAAAACATCTGGGATTGGCGAACGCAGCGATCACGCCGGTCACTCCGGTCGGATCAAATCCGCTGGCCCCGTCAAGCGCGTTGATCGCACTTTCACCCAACTCCTGCTGGTACAACAAGTGCAGGCTGTTCATCGCGTACTGCCGCTTGATGTAATTCTGGGCCTCGTGCGTCAGGTGGGCCTTAACCAGGCGATCGACCTCCGGCGTCGTCATGCCGGCAAAATTGCTCATCAGCAACCCAATCCAGCCTTCGCTGGTCTTGGCCAGCTGATAGCCGGCGCTCGCTGCATTCTTACCCAATTTGGCGACCTTGATCTCAGTCTGGAGACGGGCCATCAAACCCGACGTCGTGCCGTCGGTCAGGATATTCCAGGCCAGCATGGCGGGAGCAATCACCATGCTGGCCGTACTGCCGACACAGGTCTGGGTATCCGTAGCGCAACCTGCTCCGCAGGCGGTTTTGCCAGCTTGGCAGTTCTCCCAGCAGATGTTCGCCACGCCATGAAAGCCCGGCTTGCACTGCTGGTAGCACAGACCCGCGTCTTCCTGCAAACCGGGCTGGCAGATCATGGGTGTACCCGCACCCCGGTCATGGGTCTTCTTGGCGATCGTATCTGGCCCGCGGTAGCAGCTCACCCCTGTGTTGGTGTAGCCCTCAGGGCACTTGCTGTAGCAGAAGGCGCCTTTGCGTTCCATGCCCTGCGGGCACGTGGCGTGACTCAGGCTCTCCGATTTGGGCGGCCAAGCTCGATAGCAGGACACCCCGGTGTTGTGAAAGTGACTGGGACAGTCGGCCGAATGGATGCTCAAGTGCTGGGTTGATGCGGGCCGGGTGCACAGTGCCCCGGTGTCCACGTAACCGGCAGGGCAATGCTCCCAGCAGACAGGGCCGGCACCTCCATAGCCATCAGGGCATTTGGGATAGCACAAGGCACCGTTCTTCTCCTGCTCGGGGGTGCAAGTACTCAGAGGCACGCCGACGTTGCGGTCATAGCTTTGACGATAGCAATAAGGCTGCCGCGCGCTCGCCACCTGATCCGCAATCCAGCGGATCACTGAGTTCGTTTCAGACTTGCTGAGCGGCGGCGCCTGTTGGGCCTGGAGTGGCAGGACCACGCCGCAGATCAAGTGCGCCAGCACCAATACGGAACGAGTCAGCTGCCCCATGGTTTCTCCGGAACCTGCCTGAAGCCTGGCAAGTCATTTGGCCTGACGCCGCTCTCTGCGAAGCGGTGGCTCAAGCATCAACACATATGCAACGACGTGCGGGCATGCTAACGCAGCGCCTCTTTGTTGACAATCAGGCGCGATCCCGGCCCCGAAAGAGCGGACGACCCGCAATTACCCGTTGATGTGCCGCAGCTCGGCCAAGCGTGCCTCGATGGCCGAGGCGTCATGCTCCGACTCAGCTCGCGACAGGTAGGTCTCCAGATCCAGCACCGCGGGCTCAACCTGCCCCAATTCGGCAAGCGCCAGCCCGCGATCCCGGTATGCATCCCAAGCCTGCGGCAGCAGCACCAGCAGGCGATCGAGCACTGCCACCTGACGCCCCCAGTCCCCTCTCGCAGCGTGAATTTCCTTCAGGTTGCGCAACATGCGCGCAATGATGTCGCGCGCCGGCGTCACCTGCAGGTACAGGCCGAGCGGCGTCTCCAGTTCGTCGAGCAGTCCGTGGCGGCGGCGGTAGGGCTCCAGCCGCTCCGCCAGAGCCTCGCGACTGAGCGACTGCCCGGTGAAGGGGTCGATGACCACCTGGCCGTGCGGCAAGTTGACCTTGACCATGAAATGTCCGGGAAAGCCCACACCACGTGCGGCCAAACCCAGACCTTGCGCCAGCTCCAGCCACAGCACAGCCAGCGAGATCGGGATGCCACGCCGGCTGTGAAGTACCACGTTGAGGTAGCTGTTGCCCGGGTCGTAGTAGTCGTTCACGTTGCCGCGGAAGTGCAGCTCACGGAAGAAGTACTGGTTGAGCATGCGCAGCCGGTGGCTGGCCGGCGCATCGGCGGGAATGCGGCGCTTGAGCCGGTCCAGCAGCTGGTCGACCTCCGCCAGCACCTGTTGCACGTCCAGCTGCGGATACTCATCCTGCGCCAGGCTGACTGCGGCTTCCAGCAATGGAAACTGCGCGTCGCTCTGCACCAGCGAACTGAAGTACTCCAGCGGCGAAGGGGCGGCCAGGGACAGGTTCATGGAAAAGGTCATGTCGTCACGGACTCTGGCATTGTGCTCCGGTTGCGCGGCGCTGAACAGTCGGTATCAGCGCCGGATGAACTGGCGCAGCTTGAGGCCGGCGGCCCAGGCGGCCCCGAAATAGACCGCGGCCGCACCAACCAGCAGCAACGCCAGCAAGCCAATGCGGGTCCAGGCCTGCGCCTGCAGTTGCGTCCAATGGAACGCCGACGCGGCCCACATCAGGAACACCGCCAGCAAGGCACTGGCCGCCAGCACCTGCAGCACGAAGACGCCCCAGCCCGGCGCCGGCTGGTAGCTGCCGCGCCGCAGCAAGCCCAGCAGCAGCCACAGGGCGTTGATCAGCGCGCCCAGCCCGATGGACAACGACAGTGCCGCGTGCTGGTACAGCGGTACCAGGCCGATGTTGAGCAACTGGGTGATAACCAGCACCACGATAGCGATGCGCACCGGGGTACGGATGTCCTGGCTGGCGTAGTAGCCCGGCGCCAGCACCTTGACGGCGATCACGCCGACGAGCCCGACGCCCCAGCCCATCAGTGCCACGGCCGTCTGCTGCACGTCGCGTTCGCTGAAGGCACCATAGTGGTAGAGCACCGCCACCAGCGGTTTGGCAAAGGTCAGCAGGGCCAGCGCACACGGCACCGCCAGCAGGACCACCAAGCGCAGGCCCCAGTCGAGCATGCCGGAATAACGCCCCACGTCGTTCGAGGCCTTGGCGGCCGCCAGTTGCGGCATCAGCACCACCCCCAACGCCACGCCCAGCAAGGCGGTTGGGAACTCCATCAGACGGTCGGCATAACTCAGCCAGCTCACGCTGCCGGGTGCCAGGTGCGAGGCGATCTGCGTGTTGATCAGCAGCGAGATCTGCGCCACGCTCACGCCCAGCAGCGCCGGCACCATCAGTTTGGCCACACGCTGGGTATGCGGGTCGCGCCAGGCCGTGCGCAGACTGGCCGGACTGAGGCCGATGGCCGGCATCAGCCCCAGGCGCCGCAGCGCCAGCAATTGCGCCGCCAACTGCAGCACGCCGCCCGCCATCACGCCCATGGCCAGGGCATAGATCGGCTCGACGCCCAGCTGCTTGAACCAGGGCGCCCCCAGCCAGGCCGCGGCGATCATGGCCAGGTTCAGCAGCACCGGCGTGGCTGCCGGTACGGCAAAGCGCTTCCAGGTGTTGAGCACACCGGCGGCCAGCGCCACCAGTGACATGAAGGCGATGTAGGGGAACATCCAGCGTGTCATCACGACGGCGGCGTCGAAGGCATGGCCTGCGTTCATGCCCCGCAGCCCGCTGGCCATGGCCCAGACCAGCAGCGGCGCCGCCAGCACGCCCAGCACGCTCACCCCCAGCAGCACCCAGGCCAGCACCGTGGCCACCCGATCGATCAACAGCCGGGTGGCTGCCTCGCCTTCCTGCGCCTTGGTGGCCGCCAGCACCGGCACGAAGGCCTGGCTGAAGGCGCCCTCGGCAAACAGGCGGCGAAACAGGTTGGGGATGCGGAAGGCGACGTTGAAGGCGTCGGTCAGGGCACTGGCGCCAAAGGTGGCGGCAATCAGCAGCTCGCGCGCCAAACCCGTGATGCGGGACACCAGGGTCAGGAGGGAAACCGTCGAGGCGGCTTTGAAGAGGCTCACGGCAACAGCATCCTGTTCTCACTCAAAAACTGCCCCGAGTGTAGCCCGGCCGACCGGCGGCTGAGCGCCCACTCACCTGAGCTGCAACAAACTGGTACAATGATGGGCTTTGCTGACATCATCCACAGACACAAGGAACTACTGATATGGCATCTGGAAAGCCGAAGAAAAAGAACCCGCGCCTGGCGTCGGGCCGTAAACGCGCACGTCAGGACGTGAAGCTGAATGCAGCCAACACCTCCCTGCGCTCCAAATACCGCACTGCCGTGAAGAACGTCGAGAAGGCTGTTCTGACCGGTGACAAGGCCAAGGCCACCGAACTGTTTGCCAAGATGCAAGCTGTGGTTGACACCGTGGCCGACAAGGGCATCTTCCACAAGAACAAGGCCGCTCGCGACAAGAGCCGCCTGTCCGCCAAGGTCAAGGCCCTGGCCGCCGCCTAATCTTTTAGGCACATCGCACGGAAGGGCTCGCCCTTCTGCCGTTTGTAACGGGTGCGCTGTCAGCAAAGCAAAAAGCCGCTCAGTGAGCGGCTTTTTTGTTGCCCGCCGCGGCGGGCCGTCGTCAACGCGGCGCCGGGATCGGGATCAGGAGACGGGCTGGCCGTTGCCATCGCCCTCGCGCACCTGCAGCTCGTTGTCGCGGGCGAAATTCATGCAGAAGTCCCAGGCCATGGGCTCGGCATCGCGCAGGTCTCGATGCACCACCACGCACTTCACGCCATCGAGCGTGGTCGGAATGCACCAGGGGGAATAGCCCAGATGGCTGCCCGGCTGGGGGCCGCCGGGGCGGAACTGGCTCATGACGCCCGCCAAGCGCTCGGCCCAGTCGCTGGGACGAAAGGTCTTACCCGTGCGGGAGAGTCCCAGGATGAAGACTTCTTTGGCGGCGTTGGAGACCATCAGACAGATACTAATTGCGGCGGTTCAGATGGGGAAGATGCGCGGACATGCCGTCTTGCGCACCCTGCCCATCAGGGCACAGCCGACCGGACGCGGGCTGGGTACAGCGGCTGGACCGGTCTTGGTGGGGATGGAAGTATTGTATCTTATATAAGACCAAACCACGATCTGAAATGCCGTCGCGCGAGCGCAGGCGTGGCCCGTCTCCCGGAGCATCGCAACCCCGCTGAACTCTGGGTCTAAAATCACGTTTCAACGGCCCAACCTGCATTGGGCCGCCTTGTTTTGTGCCACTTCGGAGTGTGAAGACCATGAACGCCGCCGCCCCGCAATTCACTGAAGCCGCCTCGCCGCACGTGATGAACACCTAC
>CALRMF020000171.1:0-6671 GCA_943369035.1 Curvibacter sp. AEP1-3 | reverse complement strand
GTTGGATAGAGTACTTGGCTACGAACCAAGGGGTCGTGGGTTCGAATCCTGCCAGCCGCGCCATACAGAGAAGCCTGCAACTGCAAAGTTGCAGGCTTTTTTCTTGCGTCCCGTTCAGGTGCGAGGGCAAACGCCATGAGCAAGGCATTTACCAAGGAAACCGATGCGGCGGACGATGACGATCCGCAGCTGCCGCCGCTGCCGGCCGGTGGCAAGAACTACATCACGCCGCAAGGCTATGCGCGTCTGCGCGCGGAGCTGATGGAGCTGATCGACAACGAGCGTCCCAAGGTCGTGGAGGTGGTGCACTGGGCCGCCAGCAACGGCGACCGTTCGGAGAATGGCGACTATCTCTACGGCAAGAAGCGCCTGCGCGAGATCGACCGCCGCATCCGCTTTCTGACCAAGCGCCTGGAGATCGCCGAGGTCACCGACCCCAGCGTGCACCATGGCAGCGATCAGGTGTTCTTCGGTGCCACGGTCAGCTACGAAGACGACGAGGGGGTGCAGCGCACTGTCACCATCATGGGCATCGACGAGGCCGACAGTGCCTTGGGGCAGGTGAGTTGGATCTCGCCGATTGCCCGTGCCCTGCTCAAGGCGCGCGAAGGCGACGTGGTCAAGCTGGTCACCCCATTGGGTGCGGAGGAGATCGAGGTGTTGGCGGTGCGCTACCCGGCACCGACCGCGCCCTGAGTTTCAGGCGCTCGGGGTTGCGCGCTCGGCGCGCAGCACCGACGGCGTGCGCCGCAGGTTGCGCAGGGCCGTTTCCAGGTGGGCCCGGTCGCGCACGGAGATGACGAAGCGCAGGTCGGTGGTTTCCTGCGCCGCGTCCTGCCCCATGTCGATGTGGGTGATGTCGGCTTCCGAGGCTGCAAGTGCCGAGGCCACGCGCGCCAGCACGCCTTGCCCATTCGTCACTGTCACCACGATGCCGGTTTCGAAAGATCGCACCGGCTCGTCGGCCCAGTCGACGCCGATGAAGCGCTCGTTGTCCTTGTTGTAGAGCCGGCGCGCCACGGCGCAGTCTTCGCGGTGCACCACCAGCCCTTCGCCCCGGCCGAGGTAGCCGACAATGACGTCGCCCGGCACCGGGCGGCAGCAGCTGGCGAACTGCACCGAGGCGTTTTCGCTGCCGTCCACCGTGACGGCACCCTGGGCCGTGGTTTCGTGGGCGGTGAAGCGCTCGCGCGTTAGCAGCAGGGCATCGGGCTTTTCGCCGCTTTCGGCCAGCAGGGCCACCATGCGCTTGGCAACGATGGATGCCACGCGCTTGCCCAGTCCGATGTCGGTCAGCAGTTCGGCGCGGCTGCGGTTGCCGGTGAAGCGCAGCACCTTGTCCCAGATGCCGGCGCGCGAGGCGGCATCGTCGTCGGCCGGGAACTTGTCGATGCCTTCGGCACGCAGCGCCTGCAGCAGCAGTTTTTCGCCCAGTGCTTCCGACTCGGCCTGCGCCAGGGTCTTGAGGTGGTGGCGGATCTTGGAGCGCGCCCGGCCAGTACGCACGAAACCCAGCCAGGCCGGGTTGGGCGACGACACCGGCGCAGTGATGACCTCCACCACATCGCCGTTCTTGAGCTCGGTGCGCAGCGGCACCTGCTCGCCGTTGATGCGCGCGGCCATGGTGCGGTCACCGATGTCGCTGTGGATGGCGTAGGCGAAGTCCACCACGGTGGCGCCGCGCGGCAGGCCCATGATCTTGCTCTTGGGCGTGAAAACGTAGACCGCGTCCGGGAACAGGTCCACCTTGACGTGGTCCCAGAACTCGGCCGCATCGCGGGTTTCGTTCTGGATGTCGAGCAGCGACTGCAGCCACTGTGCGCCCAGCCGGGCCGCGGTCGGGCTGTCGGGTTCCTTGGCCTTGTACAGCCAGTGCGCCGCCACGCCGGACTCGGCCACCACGTGCATGGCCTCGGTGCGCAGTTGGAACTCGACGTTCACCCCGGAGGGGCCGACCAGCGTGGTGTGCAGCGACTGGTAGCCGTTGAGTTTGGGAATGGCGATGTGGTCCTTGAACTTGCCCGGCACCGGTTTGTAGAGCTGGTGCAGCGTGCCCATTGCCGTGTAGCAGTCGCCAACGGTGGGCACGATGACGCGAAAGCCGTACATGTCGCTGATCTGGGCGAAGCTCAGGTGTTTCTCGTCCATCTTGCGGTAGATGGAATACAGCGTCTTCTCGCGCCCGGCGATGCGTACCTGCATGCCGGTGGCGGCGAAGGCGGTCTCGACTTCCTTCTGCACCTTCTGGATCAGGTCACGCCGGCGGCTGCGCGACTTGGCCACCGCCTTGGCCAGGATGGCATAGCGCCAGGGGCGCAGGTGGCGGAAGGCCAGGTCCTGCAGTTCGCGGTAGGTCTGGTTCAGGCCCAGGCGGTAGGCGATCGGGGCGTAGATTTCCAGCGTTTCGGACGAGATGCGCCCCCACTTGCTGCGTGGCACGTCAGACAACGTGCGCATGTTGTGCGTGCGGTCGGCCAGCTTGACGAGGATGACGCGGACGTCGCGCGCCATGGCCAGCAGCATCTTGCGGAAGGATTCGGCCTGGCTTTCCTCGCGGGTATTGAACTGCAGCTTGTCGAGCTTGGTCAGTCCGTCCACCAGCTCGGCCACCGGCGAGCCGAAGCGTTCGATCAGCTCGGTCTTGGTGATGCCGCAGTCTTCCAGCGCGTCGTGCAGCAGCGCGGCCATCAGGGCCTGGGCGTCGAGCTTCCATTCGGCGCACTGCGCGGCTACGGCGATCGGGTGGGTGATGTAGGGCTCACCGCTGTTGCGCAGCTGGCCCAGGTGGGCCTCGTCAGCATAGCGGTAGGCCTGCCGCACCTGTTCCAGGTCGGAGGGCGAGAGGTAGTCGAGCTTGGCGGTGAGTCCGGCAAAGCTGGCCGCGGCCGCATTGGCGGCGGCCGGACTGGGCACAGCCGACGCCGCGCCGGCGCTCGGGCGCGGCGGCAGGGTGGCGGGGGATTTGAGCACGGTACTCACCCCCCAAATATAGCCGTTGGCCGCCGGCGGCGCCGGGGCATAAAAAAAGCACCGCAGCGCGGTGCTTTTTCACTGAAGGGCAGCGGTCGCCTCAGACCGGCACCTTCTTGAGCATCTCGACGCCCACCTTGCCGGCCGCGATTTCGCGCAGGGCGGTCACGCCCGGCTTGTTCTTGCTCTCGATCTTCGGGGTGTGACCCTGGCTCAGCATGCGGGCGCGGTAGGTCGCGGCCAGCACCAGCTGGAAGCGGTTGGGGATCTGCTGCAGGCAGTCTTCGACGGTGATACGGGCCATGAAATTTCTCCGGAAAGCTAGGGAGCGACCATTAGGGCAGACGCAACGCCTGGAAGGTTTCCGCCCGGGCGCGGCGCTGGTAAGCGTACTTGAGGCGCTGGACGTGCACCACCGACTGGAGGTCGGACAGCGCGCGGTCGAACGATTCGTTGATTATAACGAAGTCGAACTTTTCGGCCTGGGCCATCTCGGTGGCGGCATTCTGCAGCCGCAGGGCGATGACATCCGGTCCGTCCTCGCCGCGCTTTTCCAGCCGGGCGCGCAGCTCTTCCCAGCTCGGCGGCAGGATGAAGATGGTCACGGCATTGGGGAACTGCTGCTTGATCTGCATCGCTCCCTGGAAGTCGATCTCCAGGATGATGTCGTCCCCGGCCCGGATCTTGTCCTCCACCGCCTGGCGCGAGGTGCCGTAGCGCTGGCTGTGCACGTGGGCCCACTCCAGGAATGCGTTGGCCTGCACCATGGCGTCGAAGGCGGCGGGGGAGACGAAGTAGTACTCGCGCCCGTTCTGCTCCTGCCCGCGCGGTGCGCGCGTGGTGTGCGAGACCGAGAGCTGCAGCTGCGGGTCGCGCTCGCGCAGCGCCTTGACCAGGCTGGACTTGCCGGCCCCGCTGGGGGCTGCGATGACGAAAAGGTTGCCGGGATGATCCATGGGGGCGTCGGGGAAACAGAGGCTGGCTTAAGAGCGGCTCATTCTATGTTCTGCACCTGCTCGCGCATCTGCTCGATCAACACCTTCATGTCAACCGAGATGCGCGTGAGCTCCAGCGCAGCGGACTTGGAGCCCAGGGTGTTGGCCTCGCGGTGCAGTTCCTGGATCAGGAAGTCGAGCCGCTTGCCGATCTCGCCGCCCTTCTTAATCAGGCGTTCCAGTTCGTCCAAGTGCGAGTTCAGGCGGGTGATCTCTTCGGCCACGTCGATGCGGATGGCGAAGGCGGTGGCCTCGGTCAGGGCGCGATCCTGCGCGGCCTCCGGCAAGGTGGCGCCGTCGGTCAGCGCCATGGCTTCCTTCCAGCGCTCCAGGAAGCGCTGGCGTTGCTGCTCCACCAGCTGCGGCACCAGCGGGACCGCCTGCTGCGCCAGCGCACGCAACTGCGTGATGCGTTCCAGCAGCATGGCGGCCAGGCGCTCTCCCTCGCGCTGGCGTGCCGCCAGCAGGGCCTTGAGGGCTTGCTCGGCCAAAGGCATCACGGCCTCGCTCCAGTCGCACGTGCCGGACTGTTCGTTGGCAGCGAGCTTGAGCACGTCGGCCACGCTCAGCGGTGCCGCCTGCGGCAGCCAGGCGCGGATGCTGTCCTGCGCCGTCCCCAGGCGCTGCAGCAGGCGCGGCGAAGGCTCGCTCACGGCGGTAGCAGCGCCACTTTCCACGTAGCCGCGCACCTCCACCTTGCCGCGCTTGAGGCTGGCGGTCAGAAGTTCGCGCAGCGCCGGCTCGAACTGGCGCAGTTCCTCCGGCAGGCGGAAGGTGAGGTCGAGAAAGCGGCTGTTGACCGAGCGGATTTCGAGGCCGAGCTGGGTGCTGGCTGCGCCGCGCGGCTCGTGTTCGGAAGGGGCGGTGGCTGCGCCGTGCTGGGCACTGGCATAGCCAGTCATACTGTAAACTGGCATCGCGATTCTTGGTCTGTGGAACGTGCCCAAGAATAACCGGCTTGTGCGCAGTCTTCGAGTGCCCGATCTCCCAAATTATGTCAAAGGTCAAACCCGCTCCCTTGCCGCCGGAGACCGCCATAGGCGGTTATCGCATCCTGCGCAAGCTGGCGGCCGGGGGCTTCGGGGTGGTCTATCTGGCGCAGGACGCCGAGGGGCAGCAGGTCGCGATCAAGGAATATCTTCCGTCGTCGCTGGTGTCGCGGGCACCCGGGCAGCTGCTGCCGCAGGTGCCGCCGGAAAAACTCTCGCTCTACCGTCTGGGCCTCAAGAGTTTCTTTGAAGAGGGCCGC
This sequence comes from Curvibacter sp. AEP1-3, assembly GCA_943369035.1. Lineage (GTDB taxonomy): Bacteria > Pseudomonadota > Gammaproteobacteria > Burkholderiales > Burkholderiaceae_C > Hylemonella. The sequence continues at coordinate 1,457 of CALRMF020000171.1, read as the reverse complement.
GCGCTGGCGCAGATCTCCCACCCCTCGGTGGTGAGCGTGCTCAACTTCTTCCGCGAGAACGAAACCGTCTACATGGTGATGAACTACCTGGAAGGGGCCTCCCTGCAGGAATTCATCATCACTGCGCGCGACCTCAAGCAGCAGAAGGTGTTCCGCGAGTCCACCATCCGCTCGCTGTTCGACGAGATCCTGCGCGGCCTGCGCATCGTGCACCAGCACAAGATGCTGCACCTGGACATCAAGCCGGCCAACATCTTCATCACCGATGACAACAAGTCAGTCCTGATCGACTTCGGCGCCGCACGCGAAGTGCTGAGCAAGGAAGGCAACTTCATCCGCCCCATGTACACGCCCGGTTTTGCCGCGCCCGAGATGTACCGGCGCGACGCCGCCATGGGCCCGTGGACCGACATCTACGCCATCGGTGCCTGCATCTACGCCTGCATGCAGGGCTACCCGCCCAACGAGGCGCCGCAGCGGCTGGAGAAGGACCGCATCACCATTGCGCTGTCGCGTCTGCGCGGCATCTACTCCGACAACCTGATCGAGGTGGTGGAGTGGTGCATGGCGCTCGATCCGCTCTCCAGGCCGCAGTCGGTGTTTGCCTTGCAGAAGGAGCTCAGCCGGGAAGGCGAGCGCCGCTACACCAAGCTCACCATGGGCGAGAAGATGCGTCTTCAGTTCGACACCATGGTGGCGGACACCAAGAAGAGCGTGAAGGCCATGCCCGTCGTGGGCGGAAAGCAACGATGAGATTTTCGGTTTACCAGGTCAGCCGCAAGGGCGGTCGCGAGACGAACGAAGACCGCATGGGCTATTGCTACACGCGCAATGCCGGTCTGTTCCTGCTGGCCGACGGCATGGGTGGCCACCCCGAGGGCGAGATCGCGGCGCAGCTGTCGCTGCAGGTGATTGCGGCGCTGTTCCAGAAGGAAGCCCGCCCCGAAATTGCCGATCCGCGCGCCTTCCTGGCCAGCGCCGTGCTGGCGGCGCACCGCCAGATCCTGCGCTACGCGGCCGACAAGGGCATGCTCGATTCGCCGCGCACCACCCTGGTGGCTGCACTCATCCAGGACGGCAGCGTGACCTGGGTGCACTGCGGCGACTCGCGCCTGTACATGGTGCGCGACGGCGAGATGCTGGCGCGCACCCGTGACCACTCCTACCTGGAGCAGCGCCAGGACGAGGTGCCGCTCACCCGCACCGGCGAGAAGATCAACCGCAACATCCTGTTCACCTGCCTGGGTTCGCCGGCCGCGCCGGTGTTTGACATCACCGGCCCGGTCAGCCTGCAGCAGGGCGACAAGATCCTGCTGTGCTCCGATGGTCTGTGGAGTTCGCTCAGCGACGTCGAGATCGTCTACGACCTCGGCCTGAAGCCGGTGTCCCATTCCGTGCCCGACCTGGTGGAGAAGGCCCTGGCCAAGGCCGGCAGCGGTAGCGACAACGTGACCGTG
>CALRMF020000170.1:0-6673 GCA_943369035.1 Curvibacter sp. AEP1-3 | reverse complement strand
AGCGCGTCATGGTGCTGCTGACCGCCGGCAACCTGTCCATCAGCCAGTCGGTGGCTAGCGGCCTGCGCGTGGCCATGGAGCAGCAGGGCGAGAAAAGCCTGGCCCGCGCCCCCAACATGTTCTCTGCCGCCAAGCTGGTGGGCGATGCGGTGCGCAAGGTGCACGAGCGCGACGCTGAAGCGCTCAAGGAATTCGGTATCGAATTCAACGTCAACCTCATCTTCGGCGGCCAGATCAAGGGCGAGGTGCCGCGCCTCTTCAACATCTACTCGGCCGGCAACTTCATCGAGGCCACGCACGAAACGCCGTACTTCCAGATCGGCGAGTCCAAGTACGGCAAGCCCATCCTGGACCGCGTGATCGGCGGCAAGCTCAGCCTGGACGAAGTGGCCAAGTGCTGCCTGATCTCCATGGACTCCACCATGAAGTCCAACCTCTCGGTAGGCCTGCCGCTGGACCTGCTGTGCTACGAACGCGACAGCCTGCACGTACGCCGCCACACCCTGATCGACGCCAAGGACCCTTACTACGCCTCGCTGCGCGACCGCTGGGGCGAGCAGCTGCGCAAGGTGTTCAACGAGCTGCCGGATCCCGGATACTGGTCGGCCTGATGTTGCGCCATGGGGCCGTGACGGCGGGCGTGGTCTGTCGCTCAGGGGTTGCAGACATCGCAGTTGGCGGGGTCGGCGTACTGCGGGAGCCCTGCCGTCGTCTCTTCCTGGTGACCACACCGGGAGCACCGCATCAACCGAGCCCGCGCCAGCCGGGTGGGTGAGCCACAGGTGCGGCATGGCAAGCCGGGCTTGTGCTCGGTGACGCTATACCCTGGTGCCTCACACAGCGGACACGCTGATTGCAGCTTGCGGATGAGATCGTCGACGGCACGGCTGATCATGGCCTGTCGGGTCGGGTTGCAGAAAGCCCGTAGATCATTCTCTACGACGACACCCTGCCCAGACGATACCTGAAGGGCTGCTAGGAAAGATGCACAGAGCGTGTCGGGGTCGCAGATGCCTTTAACGATCACCTCACCAGAGTCCCCAGCGGGGCGCACGATCAGATGATGTGCCGGGAATCCAGCTTCCCGCGCGAACTGTTCAAGCTCTTCGATGGAACGGACCGTACGCTGCTGGTTCATGGCAAAGCCTTGCGCCAGGCCCGTGACCTCGATCTGTCGCTCCCGGTCCAGCCAGACCACCATTTCGACGTTCCAGGCGCTCAGGCCGCCAAAAGGATCGGGGCCGAAGGAACCTTCGCTACCGACGCCCACCGTGGTTCCCAGCAGGTCCATGCCGATGAGGGCCTTGTGCCGGGCTGCATCCGCTTGGCTGCCGCGGCGGCTGATCTCGTTGGTAAAGCTGCCGAGCAGGTCTGTGTTGTACTGGTCGGTGTGCAGCAGTTCGCAGCCGAGCGCACCCTCCAGCGCGGCGCGCAACAGGCGCTCCTTGCCGTGCTGGGTCAGAAATGCGACGCGAGTCCCGCGGTGAATCTGCGTGGTTATCGGATGCTCATCCAAGCCGATTAGATTAGCACGGCGCGCGCCGCCGCGCTGCGCGTTGCCCACCCGCGACCCGCATTGGTTTAAGTGCGGCCGCAGCGAAGAGCGAGTGCCGGCGTGTCGAAAACCCAGGTAACTTCCGTCGCGCCCGGAAATGAAAAAGGACCTGTGAATCGCCCCGGTTTTCGAGGAGGCTGGTTGGTTTAAGTTGAGACCTCGGTGTCGTTCTTCTCGGCGAGTTGCCGGAAGTAGTTTGCCTCAGCTTCGGCTGGTGGAATATATCCAATCGGCTCCGGCAGTCGGACGTGGTTAAACCAGTGCACCCACTGCAGGGTGGCCAGTTCCAAGGATTCCCTGGTCTTCCAGGGGCCCCGGCGGTGAATCAACTCGGCCTTGTACAGGCCGTTGATGGTCTCGGCCAGCGCGTTGTCAAGCTGTCACCCCGACTGCCCACCGATGGCCGTATGCCCGCCTGGTCCAAGCGCTCGGTGTAGCGGATGCTGACGTACTGACTGCCCCTGTCGGAGTGGTGCGTCAAGGCATCAGCCTCTGGCTGACGGTCGTACAGAGCTTGCTCCAGGGCATCGAGCACGAAGTCCGTCTGCATACTGCGGCTGACCCGCCAGCCCACGATGCGCCGGGCGTACACGTCTACGACGAAGGCTACGTAGAGCCAGCCCTGCCAGGTCGAGACGTAGGTGAAGTCAGACACCCACAGCTCATTGGGCCGGCGGGCCTTGAACTGCCGATTGACGTGGTCCAGCGGGCACGGTGCCGATGTGTCTGGCGTGGTGGTGCGCACTGTCTTGCCACGGCGGACTCCTTGCAAGCCCATGGCACGCATCAGGCGCTCGACCGTGCAGCGCGCCACCGCAATGCCCTCGCGGTTCATTTGCACCCAGACCTTGTCTGCGCCGCAGACCTGCCAGTTGGCGTGCCAGACCCGCTGAATATCGGCCTTCAGCCCCTCGTCACGCTGGGCGCGCTCGCTGCGCAGTTGCGGGTTACGCTGGCGGGCTGCGTGGCAGCCAGTAACACGACGGGGCCATCTGCAGCACCCTGCAGATGGGCTCGACCCCGAACGTGTGACGGTGCCGGTCGATGAAACGCTTCAGCTCTTCAAACGGCGGTCGAGCTCCGCCTGGGCGAAAAACGCGCTGGCAGCCTTGAGGATGTCGTTGGCCCGGCGCAGCTCCTTGTTCTCGCGCTCCAGTTGCTTGAGGCGTTCGCGCTCGCTAGTCGTCAGCCCATCGCGCTGGCCGGCATCGACTTCCTCGCGCTTGACCCATTCATGCAGCGTTTGCGGCACACAGCCAATCTTGGGGGCTATCGATTCAATGGCTGCCCACAACGAGGGGGAGTCGGCTCGGTGCTCCTGCACCATGCGCACGGCGCGCTCACGCACTTCGGGGGAAAACTTCGGGGTCTTGTTCATGGCTCCATCCTCTCAAAGGTTGGAGCCTCCTCAATTCCCGGGGCGATTCACAATCCCGATCCTGTGTATCACAGCTATAACCAGAAAGCCAGAGATCGATACACCGGACTGGCTAGGGGGAGAAGTGGATCTACAAAGAGGAACCTGAAGGCATGGGACGCCGGGTTTACATCAACTATTTCCGCCACTGTCGTTATTCGCTACTGATCGACGAAAACGACATCATCCAGTCGTGGCGAGACGAAGGTGGACCGGTGCACATGCGGGACTGCAAACTCAGCTGAATCTGTGGCAATCTGAGCAGTCCACCTCGCACGTTGTTACCAGTGGAAGCAAAGGGCTAGCGTGGCCGTGCAAACCGGGTTTCATACCATGCAAGACCTCACCCAACTTTCCACGCAACAACTGGCGCAGGCGGTGAATGCCTCGCAGTTCGACCGCCATTCGTCGCGCGGCTTTTACGAGAGCTACTTCCTGCGTGCCAACCATCCAAGCCTGCCGCTGGCTTTCTGGATTCGCTACACGCTGTTCAGCCCCCGGGGCAACCCGGCAGCGACCGAGGGGCAGTTGTGGGCGATCCACTTTGACGGCGAGACGTCGCACATCACGGCGATCAAGCAGCCGGTGACGCTGGCCCACTGCACGTTTTCCGGTGCCGGGCTGCAGGTGCGGCTGGGCGATGCGGTGTTGGATGAGTCGATGTTGCGCGGGAAGGCAGGCCAGCAGCAACGCGAGCTGTCGTGGGACTTGCGCTACGACGGGGCAAGGCAGCCGGCCTTCCTGTTGCCGCTGTCGCTCTACCACCGCAGCCTGCCCAAGGCCAAGGCCTTGAGTGGGGTACCGCTGGCCGACTTCTTCGGCACGTTACACGTGAATGGCCAGCGCATCGATGTCGGCGGCTGGCGTGGCAGCCAGAACCACAACTGGGGCCTGAAGCACACGGATCGCTATGCCTGGGGCCAGGTGGCCGGCTTTGATGGCGAGCCACAGGCTTTTCTGGAGTGCTCCACCGCGCGCCTGAAGTTCGGCCCGCTGTGGACGCCGCCGCTGAGCAGCGTGGTGCTACGGCTGGGCGAGCGGGAGTTGCGGCTCAACAGCATTGGGCAGGCCTTGCGCAACCGTGGCCGCTATGGCTGGTTCCACTGGTCGCTCGAGGGCGAGCAGGGGCCGGTGCATCTGGCGGTGCAGATGCAGGCACCGGCAGAGCGCTTTGTGGCCCTGGGCTACGACGACCCGCCGGGCGGGCAGAAGACCTGCCTCAACACCAAGCTGGCCGCCTGCACGTTGCACCTGTCCGAGCGCGGGTGCCCGACGCAGACGCTGACCACGCAGCACTGCGCCGCGTTCGAGATCCTGACCGACCGGCAGGACCACGGCATACCGTTGTCGGCGTGAGCACGGCGCGGCCCGGCCGTGCGGTGCCTCTCTCAGGGCGTTTCCTGCGCCAGATCGTTCATTGGCACGCAGCTGCAGAACAGGTTGCGGTCACCCCAGACGTTATCGATGCGGCCCACCGGCGGCCAGTACTTGGCGTGCTGTTCCTCGCCACGGGGGAAGGCGGCCACCTCGCGCGGGTAGGCGTGGGGCCATTCGGCCTTGAGCAGGCTGGCCGCAGTGTGCGGCGCGTTCTTCAGTGGGTTGTCGTCTTGCGTCCACTCGCCTCGCTCCACCTTGGCAATCTCGCGGCGGATGGCGATCATGGCGTCGATGAAGCGGTCCAGCTCGTCCAGCGTTTCGCTCTCGGTGGGCTCCACCATCAGCGTGCCGGGCACCGGAAAGCTCAGCGTCGGGGCGTGGAAGCCGTAGTCCATCAGGCGCTTGGCCACGTCCTCGGCGCTGACGCCGCTGGTTTCCTTCAGCGGGCGCAGGTCCAGGATGCACTCGTGCGCGACGTGACCGTTCTCGCTGGCGTACAGCGTGGGGTAGTGGTCCTTCAGGCGGGCGCTGATGTAGTTGGCGCTCAGGATGGCCACCTCAGTGGCGGCGGTCAGGCCCTCGGCACCCATCATGCGCACGTACATCCAGCTGATGGGCCGCACCGCGGCGTTACCCAGCGGCGCCGCGGACACCGCCCCCACGCCTTGCGACGCCACGCCGCCGGTGGCGTGGCCGGGCAGGTAAGGCACGAGGTCTTCCACCACGCACACCGGGCCGACGCCGGGGCCGCCGCCGCCGTGCGGAATGCAGAAGGTCTTGTGCAGGTTCAGGTGGCTGACGTCGCCGCCGAATTCGCCCGGGGCGGCCACGCCCACCAGCGCGTTCATGTTGGCGCCGTCCACATAGACGCGGCCGCCGTGCTGGTGCACCAGGGCGCACAAGTCCTTGACGCCGGTCTCGAACACGCCGTGCGTGCTGGGGTAGGTGATCATCACGCAGGCTAGGCGCTCGCTGTACTGCTCACACTTGGCTTTCAGGTCGGCCAGGTCCACGTTGCCGCTGGCGTCGCAGGCGGTCACCACCACCTGCAGGCCCACCATCTGCGCACTGGCCGGGTTGGTGCCGTGGGCAGAAGCCGGGATGAGGCAGATGTCGCGGTGGCCCTGGCCACGCGCCTTGTGCCAGGCGCGGATGGCCAGCAGGCCGGCGTACTCGCCTTGGCTGCCGGCGTTGGGCTGCAGGCTGATGCCAGCGTAACCCGTGGCCTGGCACAGCCAGGCGCGCAGCTGGGCGTCCAGCTCGGCGTAGCCCGCGCGCTGCTCGGCCGGGGCAAAAGGGTGGATGTGCGCGAACTCGGGCCAGGTGATGGGAATCATCTCGCTGGTGGCGTTGAGCTTCATGGTGCAGCTGCCCAGCGGGATCATGCTGCGGTCCAGCGCAAGATCCTTGTCACTCAAGGCGCGGATGTAGCGCAGCATGCCGGTCTCTGAATGGTGGGTGTTGAACACCGGGTGCGTCAGGAAGACGCTGCTGCGGCGCAGGGCGGCCGGGATCAGCGTGGTGCCGTTGTCCAGCGCCTCCACCGAGGGCAGGGCCTGGCCTCGCGTGGCGAAGCAGGACCAGAGCAAGGCCAGATCGTCGCGCGTGGTGGTTTCGTCGAGCGAGACGCCCAGCGCGGTTTCGGAGCAAAAACGCAGGTTGGCACCCGCCGATAGTGCGCGATCAGCTATTATTTTTGTAGCATCTCCGGTCTGCACGGTGACGGTGTCGAACGCCGTGGCGTGTGCCATCGTGTAACCCAGCGCCTGCAGGCCGCGCGCCAGGATGGCGGTGTAGCGCGCCACGCGTTCCGCAATACGCGTCAAGCCCTGCGGGCCGTGGTAGACGGCGTACATGCTGGCAATGACCGCCGGCAGCACCTGGGCGGTACAGATGTTGGAGGTGGCTTTCTCGCGGCGGATGTGCTGCTCGCGCGTCTGCAGCGCCAGGCGGTAGGCCGGTCGGCCGTGCACGTCCACGCTCACGCCCACCAGGCGGCCGGGCAGGGAGCGCTTGTGTTCGTCGCGGCAGGCCAGGTAGGCGGCGTGCGGGCCGCCGTTGCCCATGGGCATGCCGAAGCGCTGCGTGCTGCCCAGCACGATGTCGGCACCGAACTCGCCCGGCGGCAGCAGCAGCGTGAGCGCCAGCAGGTCGGCCGCGACGCACAGCGCGGCCTGTTGCGCGTGCGCCTGCTCGGCCAGGCCCCGCATGTCTGGCACGGCACCGCGGCTGCCCGGGTACTGGGCCAGCACGGCGAAGTAGTCGCCGCCGGCCATCAGCTCGGCCAGCGCGCCCACGCGCACCTCCAGCCCCAAGGGCTCGGC
>CALRMF020000169.1:0-6712 GCA_943369035.1 Curvibacter sp. AEP1-3 | reverse complement strand
GGTTCGCACCTTCCGCGAAACCGCAGAATGAAAAACGGCCCGCATGGGCCGTTTTTCATTCTGGAGCGGGTGAAGGGAATCGAACCCTCGTATGAAGCTTGGGAAGCTGCCGTTCTACCATTGAACTACACCCGCAGTATTTCTTGCTGCGGTGCGTAGTTTACTTGAGGATGTCGCCCAGGCAGAGGTACTTGAGCTCCAGGTAGTCGTCCATGCCGTGGTGCGAACCCTCGCGGCCCAGGCCCGACTGCTTGACGCCGCCAAAGGGCACGTGCTCGGTGGCCAGGATGCCGACGTTGATGCCCACCATGCCATACTCCAATGCCTCGCTGACGCGGAAGATGCGGCCGACGTCGCGGCTGTAGAAGTAGCTGGCCAGGCCGAAGATGGTGGCGTTCGCGGCGTCGATGGCCTCCTGCTCGGTCTTGAAGCGGAACACCGGGGCGAAGGGGCCGAAGGTCTCCTCGGTGGCGCACAGCATGCTGGCATTGGCTTCGGCAATCACGGTCGGTTCGAAGAACTGGCCCCCCATCTTCTTGCCGCCCACCAGGATCTTGCCACCCTTGGCCACGGCATCGGCCACGTGGCGCACCACCTTCTCCACGGCAGCGTCCTCGATCAGCGGGCCTTGCGACACGCCGTCTTCAAAACCGTTGCCGACCTTGACCGCCTTGACCTTGGCCGCGAACTTCTGCACGAACTCGTCGTACACGCCGTCCTGCACGTAGATGCGGTTGGCGCAGACGCAGGTCTGGCCGGCGTTGCGGTACTTGCTGGCCATGGCGCCTTCCACTGCCGAGTCGATGTCTGCATCGTCGAAGACGATGAAGGGCGCGTTGCCACCCAGCTCCAGGCTGAGCTTCTTCACGGTGGGCGCACTTTGCGCCATCAGGATGCGGCCGACCTCGGTCGAGCCGGTGAAGCTGATGTGGCGTACCACCTCGCTGGAACAGAAGACCTTGCCCACGGCAATCGAGTTGTCGGCATCGGCCGTGATCAGGTTCAGCACGCCGGCCGGAATGCCGGCCCGCACCGCCAGTTCAGCCGCGGCCAGGGCGGTGAGCGGCGTCAGTTCGGCCGGCTTGATGATGACCGGGCAGCCGGCCGCCAAGGCGGGGGCCACCTTGCGTGTGATCATGGCCAGCGGGAAGTTCCACGGCGTGATGGCGGCGCACACGCCGATCGGCTGCTTGATGACCATCAGGCGGCGGTTGTTGTCGAACTGCGGCAGGGTTTCGCCGTTGACGCGCTTGGCTTCCTCGGCAAACCATTCCACAAAGCTGGCGCCGTAGGCGACTTCGCCCTTGGCCTCCGCAAAGGGCTTGCCCTGCTCGGCGGTCATGATGCGGCCCAGGTCCTCCTGGTGGGCCATCAACAGGTCGAACCACTTGCGCAGGATGATGCTGCGCTCCTTGCCGGTCTTGGCGCGCCAGGCCGGCCAGGCGGCGTTGGCGGCCTTGATGGCGGCTTCGGCATCGGCAGGGCCCAGGTTGGCTACGTCGGCCAGCTTCGCGCCGGTGGCCGGGTCGAGCACGTCGAAGCGTGCCGTCTTGGCGCCCTTGACCCACTGGCCGTTGATCAGCGCGTCGGTCTTGAGCAGGGTGGGGTCTTTCAGCAGGGAAAGCGGGGAGGTCTTCATGTCCATGGCGTGTCTCGTCGGGTGGTTCTGGGGTGCGGCAACGATTCTGCCAGCATGTGCCTGTCCGCGGGGATCACCGCGGCGACAGCCCTGCTTTTCGGCACCGAAACCTATAATCCCGAGTCCAAACAAATCAAGCCCTTACGTGCGTGCCGCGCTCCTCGCGGGGAGCGGTGCCACGATCTTCCCGAACCATGAGCCAACCTGTCTTTTCCGTTGCCGACATCCGCAAGAGCTTCCTGGACTTCTTTGCTGCCAAGGGCCACACCGTCGTGCAGTCCAGCCCGCTGGTGCCCGGCAACGACCCGACGCTGATGTTCACCAATTCCGGCATGGTCCAGTTCAAGGACGTGTTTCTTGGCACCGACAAGCGTTCCTACGTGCGCGCAGCCTCGGTGCAGGCCTGCCTGCGCGCCGGCGGCAAGCACAACGACCTGGAGAACGTGGGCTACACCGCGCGTCACCACACCTTCTTCGAGATGCTGGGCAACTGGTCCTTCGGTGATTACTTCAAACGTGAGAGTCTGAAATGGGCCTGGGAGCTGCTGACCGAGGTCTACAAGCTTCCGAAGGAGCGCTTGCTGGCCACGGTGTACGCCGAGGACGACGAGGCCTATGACATCTGGACCAAGGAAATTGGTCTGCCGCCCGAGCGCGTGATCCGCATCGGCGACAACAAGGGCGGGCGCTACAAGTCCGACAACTTCTGGATGATGGCCGACACCGGCCCCTGCGGCCCCTGCTCGGAGATCTTCTACGACCACGGCGACCACATCGCCGGCGGCCCTCCGGGCAGCCCGGACGAGGACGGCGACCGCTACATCGAGATCTGGAACAACGTGTTCATGCAGTTCAACATGGACGAGACCGGCGCCGTCACGCCGCTGCCGGCGCCCTGCGTCGACACCGGCATGGGCCTGGAGCGTCTGGCCGCCATCCTGCAGCACGTGCACAGCAATTACGAGATCGACCTGTTCGATGCGCTGATCAAGGCCGCCGCCCGGGAAGTGGGTACCACGGACCTGGGCAACCCGTCGCTGAAGGTGATTGCCGACCACATCCGCGCCACCGCCTTCCTGGTCAGCGACGGCGTGATTCCGAGCAACGAAGGCCGCGGTTATGTGCAGCGCCGCATCGTGCGCCGCGCCATCCGCCACGGCTACAAGCTGGGCCAGAAGAAGCCGTTCTTCCACAAGCTGGTGGCCGAACTGGTGCGCCAGATGGGTGACGCCTACCCGCGCCTCAAGGAACAGCAGCAACGCATCACCGAGGTGCTCAAGGCCGAGGAAGAACGCTTCTACGAGACGCTGGAAAACGGCATGGAGATTCTGGATGCGGCGCTGGCTGGCGGCCAGAAGGTGCTGCCGGGTGAGGTGGCCTTCAAGCTGCACGACACCTACGGTTTCCCGCTCGACCTGACCAACGACGTCTGCCGTGAACGCGGCATCTCGGTGGACGAGGCCGGCTTTGCCGCCGCCATGGACAAGCAGAAATCCCAGGCCCGGGCGGCCGGCAAGTTCAAGATGGACAAGGCGTTGGACTACACCGGTGCCGGCAATGAATTCGTGGGCTACGACAAGCTCGAGGCCACTGCAAAAATCGTAGCGCTCTACGCCGACGGGACGCCGGTTGCGGCCCTGAAATCGGGTCAAAACGGGGTGGTGGTGCTGGACACCACCCCCTTCTACGCAGAAAGCGGCGGCCAGGTGGGTGACGAGGGCGTGCTCATCAGCGGTTCGGCCCGCTTCGAGGTCGGTGACACCCAGAAGATCAAGGCCGACGTGTATGGCCACCACGGTGTGCTGGCACAGGGCACGCTCAACGTGGGCGACCACGTCACGGCCCAGGTCAACACGGCCCAGCGCGCGGCCACCATGCGCAACCACTCGGTCACCCACCTGATGCACAAAGCCCTGCGCGAAGTGCTGGGCAGCCATGTGCAGCAGAAGGGCTCGCTGGTGAATGCCGAGCGCACCCGTTTCGACTTTGCCCACAACGCACCGGTGACCGAAGCGCAGATTCGCCAGATCGAGATCCGCGTCAACGCTGAAATTCTGGGCAACAGCGCCACGCAGGCGCGTCTTATGGACATCGAATCCGCCCAGAAGACCGGCGCCATGATGCTGTTCGGCGAGAAGTACGGCGACACCGTGCGTGTGCTCGACATCGGCACCAGCCGCGAACTCTGCGGCGGCACCCACGTGCAGCGCACTGGCGACATTGGCCTATTCAAGGTGGTCGCGGAGTCCGGCGTGGCCGCCGGCGTGCGCCGCATCGAGGCGATCACGGGCGCGAATGCACTGGCCTACCTGCAGCAACTGGAAGACACCGTGACCCAGGCGGCCGGTACGCTCAAGGCCCCGCCGGCCGAACTGGGCAGTCGCCTGGCCCAGGTGCTGGACCAGGTCAAGTCGCTGGAGAAGGAAATCGCCGCCCTCAAGGGCAAGCTGGCGTCCAGCCAGGGCGACGAACTGATGGCGCAAGCCGTGGATGTCAAGGGCATCAAGGTGCTGGCGGCCCAGCTGGAGGGCGCGGACGCCAAGACCCTGCGCGAGACCCTGGACAAGCTCAAGGACAAGCTCAAGACGGCCGCCATCGTGCTGGCAGCGGTGGACGGCGACAAGGTGCAGCTCGCTGCCGGTGTCACGGCCGACAGCGTGGGCCGCGTCAAGGCCGGCGAGCTGGTGAATTTCGTCGCCCAGCAAGTGGGTGGCAAGGGCGGTGGCAAGCCCGACATGGCCATGGCCGGTGGCACGGATGCCAGCAAGCTCGGCGCGGCGCTGGCCAGCGTGCAGGGCTGGGTGGCCGAGAAAGCCTGATGGTCAACCGCCGTGCGTGGCTGGGCCTCACCCTGGGGGCAGCTGCGACGCCGCTCTTGGCGGCCGACTATGACGTCATGCGCTGGCCGGCCAATGCGACGGTGCCGCCGCTGCAGGCGCTGGATCTGCAGGGCAAGACCTGGCGACTGGCCGACCTGCGCGGCCGTGTGGTGGTATTGAATTTCTGGGCCACCTGGTGCCCGCCGTGCCGGGCCGAGATGCCGTCGCTGCAGCAGATGGCCGAGATCTATGGCCCGGACAAGCTGGTGGTGCTGGCGGTCAACGTGAAGGAAGGGCCGCGCCGCATCACCCAGTACCTGCAGAGCAGTGGCCTGAACCTGACGGTGCTGCTCGACCAGCAGGGCGAAATCGCACGACAGTGGGGTGCCAGCGTGCTGCCCACCACCTACCTGCTCGACGCTGAAGGTCGACCGCGCCTGCGCCTGCGCGGCGAGGTGGACTGGACCAGCCGCGAGGCGGCGGCGTGGGTCGAACCCTTGATGCGGCGCTGAGTCAGCGCGGCCGGTAACCCAGGCGCATCAGCGGCGCCTCCACCCAGCGCTCGAACAGCAACGCCAGCGCCAGGCTGGCGGCCCAGCTCGCCAGCAACACCCCCATGGCAGCCGCGGCGCTGTGCAGTTGCAGCTTGGCCAGCACGGCGTTGCCCAGCATCAGTACCGGAAAGTGCACCAGGAAGAGCGCATAGGAACTCTGGCCCAGCCGGCCAACCAGCTCGCCCAGCCCGGCCGGCATGTGCGACTGCCGCGGGCTGCTGTGGTCTCGCCACTGCAGCAGCGCCAGCAGCAGGGCCACCACGAGGGCCAGCGCGATGCGGCCACGGAAGTCCAGTGCCAAGGCGGCCAGTCCGGCCAGCGTCATCAGGCCCAGCAACGTGCCGGGGTGGCGGGAACTGCCGACCCAGTAGGCCAGCGCACCCATGCCGTAGGCGCCGAAGAAGTAGAGCGCCCAGTCGTCCCAGCCGGCATCGCGGTTGAAGAAGAACAGCGAGGTCACCATCAGGCCCAGCACCAGCAGCAGGCTCCAGCGCCGCCGCCGGCCGAGCCAGAGCAGCAGGGTCAGGAGCGCAAAGAGCTGGAAGTCGATCGCCACATACCAGACGCCGGCCGACAGGGCGTCATGGTCCAGCACACTGTGCAGCAGCAGCGCGTGCGACAGGGCCTGGCCGAGGGTCGGCGCCGCGGGGATGAATTCGTCGCTCAGCCAATGCCGCGCCAGCAGGGCTGCCAGCACCGCCAATAGCATGGCGGCCAGGAAGGGCAGCACCAGGCGCTGGTAGCGCCGCCATAGCGTGGGCCAGGGCGAGCCGACACGGATACGGCCCTCCGGCGCCAGGTTGCGTGCCGCCAGGTAGCCACCCAGCACCAGGAAGACCTGCACCGCCATGCGCGCGTAGTCGTAGAGCCAGGCCGAGAGGGAGGGGGCAGCCCGGCTCATGGCATCGGCGAGCGGGCCGTAGGCGGCAAAGTGATGCAGCACGATCAGCTGTGAGCCGATGAGCTTGAGCGCATCGATGTGGGTTTGCCGGGCTTGCATCCCGGGATTTTATTGGGCCGGCAGCGCCAGGTCGGCGGTGCCGGGCTGCACCCAGCGGGCAAACTCGCGTGTGGTGTCTATGCAGCCACCGGCCGCGGTGTAGACGCCTCGCGGCTCGCGGTAGCGCGTCATCAGCGCCATGATGCGTGCCACCTCGCCGGGGTCGCTCAGGCTGGCGGCGATCATCGGCTCGATGTGCGCCTCGTCGATGCGCTCCTCGCCCTGCGCATCGCGGTACAGGCCGTGGCGCCAGTGGTAGATCTCGATACACTTGGCGGTCAGGGTGTAGGGCTGCTTGTGCTTCCAGAAATTGGTGAACAGGCCGCCGCCCTTGTACATGACCCAGGAGCCTTCGAAACCGGCGGCCTCGGCCGACGCGGAGTCGGGGTTGCGGAACCAGGTCCGGTCGCCCGGGACGTAGTAGAAAGGCGGCAGGGGGGCTTCCATCGAGCCCTGCTCGCGCAGGAACACCTCGTGGAATTCGCCTGACATGATGGCGCGTCGCGACCACTGCGCTTCCAGCTGGGCCAGCAAATCAGGGTTGCTCTGCGCCAGTTCCTGCGCAATGCCCAGCAGAGTCACATACTCGGTGGCGCGGTAGCAGGAGAAGGCGTACATCGCGCCCGATACCTCGGGCTGGGTGGCCTGGGTCAGCGCGTCGATCAGCGACACGCCCGGCCGTATGGTGAACCCGGTGGTC
>CALRMF020000168.1:0-6741 GCA_943369035.1 Curvibacter sp. AEP1-3 | reverse complement strand
GTCATTGCCTCCGGCACCTCCAACCGCCAGACCAAGGCGCTGGCCACCAGCGTGCGTGACGCGGTGCGCGACGCCGGCTTTGCCAAGCCGCGCATGGAAGGCGAGGACAACGGCGAATGGATCATCGTGGACTGCGGCCAGGCCGTGGTGCACATCATGCAGCCCAATATCCGCCAGTACTACCACCTGGAAGACCTGTGGGGCGAGAAGCCGGTACGACTGAAGTTCGGTGCCGACAAGCCCGTCGCCAAGGCGCCGGCCAAGACGGCAGCCCCGGCCAAGTCGACCAGCCTCAAGCGTTCCAGTGCCGCCAAGCAGGGCGTGACCGAAGCCTTCCCGTCCAAGGCGCAGGAAAAGAAGGCCGCCGCCAAGAAGACGGCCGCGAAGGCGCCGGCCAGGACCGCGGCCAAGAAGACGGTGGCCCGCAAGTCGGCAGCGCCAGCCAAGACGGTTGCGAAGGCAGCTGCCAAACCGGTGACCAAGCCCGCGACCAAGTCTGTGGCCAGGGGCACCGCCAAGAAGCCTGCACGCAAAGCCTGATACCGAGAGTCGGATGGCCGTATGAGGCTGCTGATCGTGGCCGTAGGCCAGCGCGTACCGGACTGGGCCCAGACGGCCTGGGACGACTACGCCAAGCGCTTTCCTGCTGAACTGAAGGTCGAACTCAAGGCCATCAAGACCGAGCCGCGCGGCTCCAGGACCTACGAGCAGCTCGTGGCGGCCGAGCGCAAGCGCATCGAAGAAGCCATCCCGAAGGGCACGCGCGTCGTGGCGCTGGATGAACGCGGCATGGCGCTCACCACGGTGGCGCTGGCGGCCAAGCTCAAGGACTGGCAACTGGGTGGGGACGATGTGGCGCTGGTCATCGGCGGGCCTGATGGGCTCGACCCGGCCTTTCGCCAGGCCGCGCACGAGCGCATCCGCCTGTCGGACCTGACGCTGCCGCACGCGATGGTGCGCGTGCTGCTGGTGGAGCAGCTCTACCGCGCCTGGTCGATCAATGCCAACCATCCCTACCACCGCGAGTGAGGCGCGAGCGCCATGCCTGAGTTCATATACCTTGCTTCCCAGAGTCCACGTCGGCGCCAACTGCTGGAGCAGCTGGGCGTGCGCCATGAGCTGTTGCTGCCCGAGGCACACGAAGACGCGGAAGGGCTGGAAGTCGTGCTGCCCGGCGAGTCCCCGACCGCCTATGTGCAGCGCGTGACCCGTCTGAAGCTGGAGGCCGCGCTGGTGCGCCTGAAGCGCCGCGACTTGCCGGCGGCACCGGTGTTGTGCTCGGATACCACGGTGGCCCTGGGGCGCCGCATCTATGGCAAACCAGCCGATCCGGTCGACGCACGCCGCATGCTGGCGGAACTGTCCGGGCAGACCCACCGCGTTCTGACGGCCGTGGCCATCGGCACGCCGCGCCGCTGCGAACGGGCGCTGAGCGTGTCGCGCGTGACGTTTGCCGCCATGAATCGGAGCCAGATTGCAGCCTACGTGGCCGGCGGCGAACCGATGGGCAAGGCGGGCGCCTATGCGGTGCAGGGCAGGGCGGCGGCCTTCATCTCGCATATTTCGGGCAGCTACTCTGGCATCATGGGCCTGCCGATGTACGAGACAGCACAATTGCTGTCATCGTTCGGCTACAAGATCCGGAACTGACAACGTCATGCAGGAAGACATACTCGTGAACTGGTCGCCGCAGGAGACGCGGGTGGCCGTGGTGGAAAACGGCGCGGTACAGGAGCTGCACGTCGAACGCACCTACGAGCGCGGGCTGGTCGGCAACATCTACCTGGGCAAGGTGGCGCGGGTGCTGCCGGGCATGCAGTCGGCCTTCATCGACATCGGGCTGGAGCGCGCGGCCTTCCTGCACGTGGCCGATGTCTGGCAGCCGCCGGTCGAAGGCGAGTCGCTCAGCGCCTCGCGCGCGGCCCAACCCCAGGTGCCGATCGAGAAACAGGTGTTCGAAGGCCAGGCGCTGATGGTGCAGGTGATCAAGGACCCGATCGGGACCAAAGGCGCCCGCTTGTCGACCCAGATCAGCATTGCCGGCCGCCTGCTGGTGTTCCTGCCGCAGGACGACCATGTGGGGGTGTCGCAGAAGATTCCGCTGGCCCAACGTGACGAGCTGCGCCAGCGTCTGCAGTCCCTGGTGGGAGAGCAGGGGGGGGGCTTCATCCTGCGTACCAATGGTGAAGATGCGTCGGACGGCGAACTGGCGGAAGACATTGCCTACCTGCGCAAGACCTGGACCCGCATCAAGGAGGCGTCGGTGCGCCTGCCACCCAAGTCACTGCTGCATCTGGACCTGAACCTGCTGCAGCGTGTGCTGCGCGACCTGGTGGGGGAGTCGACCCAGTCGATCAAGGTCGACTCGCGTGAGCAGTTCGAGGCCCTGCGTGCTTTCGGGCGCGAGTTCATGCCGGCGGCCGCCGAGAAACTGCAGCACTACAAGGGCGAGCGACCGATCTTCGATCTGTTTTCGATCGACGAGGAGATCGCCAAGGCGCTGGGCCGGCGCGTCGACCTCAAGTCCGGAGGCTACCTGATCGTCGATCAGACCGAGGCGCTGACCACCATCGACGTCAACACCGGCGGCTTTGTCGGGGCGCGCAACTTCGACGACACGATCTTCAAGACCAACCTGGAGGCAGCGCAGGCGATTGCACGCCAGCTGCGGCTGCGCAACCTGGGGGGCATCATCATCGTCGACTTCATCGACATGGCCCATGAGGACCACCGTGAGGCGGTCCTGACTGAGTTCCGCAAGCAGCTGGCGCGCGACCGCGTCAAGACCATGGTGGGCGGCTTCTCCCAGCTTGGTCTGGTGGAGATGACGCGCAAGCGCACGCGCGAGTCGCTGGCGCACATGCTCTGCGAACCGTGCCCGAGTTGCGAGGGCAAAGGCATTGTCAAGACAGCGCGCAGTGTGGCTTACGACATCCTGCGCGAGATCCTGCGCGAGGCGCGCCAGTTCAACCCACGCGAATTCCGCGTGGTGGCGGCACCGCAGGTAATCGAGCTGCTGCTGGATGAGGAGAGCCAGCACCTGGCGGGCTTGAGCGAGTTCATCGGCAAGCCGGTGTCGCTGCAAAGCGAGGCCGCCATGGGGCAGGAGCAGTACGACATCGTGCTGCTCTGAATGCAGGGGAGCTCGATGCGTATTGCTGTCATCAGCCGGGTGTTTGCCAGGTCAGGCGGCGGGGCCGAAAGCTATTCCGTGGCGCTGGTGCAGCAACTGGCAACTCGCCACGAGATCCACGTCTACGCCCAGGAGTCCAACCAGCCGGTGGCTGGCGTGCACTACCACCGGGTGTTCTGCCTGAGCCGCAAGCCGCGCTGGATCAATCAGCTGTTGTTCGCCATCGCGAGTTGGTGGCGCACCCGCACCGGTTTTGATGTCGTGCACTCGCACGAGAACACCTGGCACGGCCAGATCCAGACCATCCATGTGCGGCCGACGCGCTACAACCTGTTCCACGGCCGCCGCGGCCTGCGTCTGGCGCTGCGCTGGCTCAAGGTGGTGCTGAGCCTACGTCTGCTCACCTATGTCTGGCTGGAAGGTGCCCGCTTCAAGCCGGTGCCCGGCCGCCATGTGGTCGCGACTTCCGAGACTTTGCGCGCCGAGTGCGAACAGGCCTACCCCGGCAGTCCGCTGGCGGTCATCACACCGGGGACCGACCTGCCACAACCCGGGCTGACGCGAGCAGCGGCGCGGCAGCAACTCGGCCTGCCGATCGAACGACCTTTGCTGCTGTTTGTCGCCAACGACTACGCCCGCAAGGGGCTGGATGCCCTGTTGCAGGCCCTGCAGCGCCTGCCGTCCGAGGTCAGCTTGGCGGTGGTGGGCAACCCGAAGCCGATTGCGCGCTATCGCGAGCTGGCCAGCCAGTTGGGCGTGCAGGAGCGGGTCCACTTTCTGGGTTCACTTCATGACTTGAGGCCGGCCTACACGGCAGCCGATTGCCTGGCGCATCCGACGCTGGAGGACAGTTTTGCCATGGTGGTGCTGGAGGCCTTGGCCCATGGCCTGCCGGTGGTGGTGAGCGGACCGGCGCATTGCGGCATTTCCCGCCAGTTGCGCCATGGCGTGGAAGCACTGCTGCTTGACGACCCCCGCGATGCAGCCCGTCTGGCCGAGCACCTGTCGACGGTACTGCAGCAACCGGTGCTGGCGCAGCAGCTGAGCCAGCATGGTCGGGCGTTTGCGCAAGGCCATTCCTGGGAGAGTGCCGCCCTACAATACGAGGCGATGTACCGACAGGCCGCCTGCCAGCGTTAGGGTTCGGTGACTGCCGTTTTCGCTTTTTCTGACACCACTTCATGACAGTTCCGACCCGGCAGCGCTGGCTGATCCTGGCCCATGCCTTCAACATGGACGGCCGGGCCGCCAGCCAGACCATCACTGACAAGCTGCCGCATCTGCGACGTGCGGGCATCGAGGTGGTGGTTTTGAGCGGGGTGTCGGGCACGCCCGATGCCGTCGTCGAGCATCACCAGCTCTGGCCTGCCGGTCCAGCCGGGTTGCGCTTTGAGCTGCGCCATGTGCTGCGCCGGCGTTTTGAAAACAAGCTGCTCTATCGAACCCTGATGACGCTGGCGTCGCTGCTACTGCTGCCGGGCATCGTGCTGGAGAAACTGTATCGGCCGGTGGAAAGCTCCTGGTCCTGGTGGCTCAGTGCCTACCTGAAGGGGCGGATGCTGGCGCGGCGTCAGCCGTTCGATCTGATTTATTCCACGGGCGGTGCCTTTGCCGCGCATCTGGCGGGCCGTGCCCTCAAGCAAGCGCTGGGCACGCCCTGGTTGGCCGAGGTGCATGACCCTTTCGTTTCGCCCGGTGCAGCGCCGAAGACCGCGCAGCAGAAGATGCAGGCGTATGTCGAGGGACTGATCTGCCACGAAGCCGATGTGGCCATCTGGTTCACCGAACATGCGCTGGCCAGCGCGCGCCGACGGCATCCGGAGTTGGGGGAGCGCGGCAAGATGCTGTTGCCGGGGATCGACGCGCCGTTCCAGAGCCTGCCCCCGTACCAGGCCGGGTCGAAATTTGTCGTTGGTCATTTCGGCTCGCTATCGCCCAGCCGCAATCTGGTCCCCTTCATCGAGGCACTGGAAACGCTTCAGGTACGGCGCCCTGATCTGGTGGCCGCAACCGAACTGCAAGTGACGGGCGGACCGTTGGACGGGGCGACGGCGGCCAAGTTGGCCACGTCGCCGGTGCAAGCGAACGTGCGTCACCTGGGGCGTATTGAAGCCGATCCAGCCACCGGCCTGTCAGGTCGTGCGCAGATCCTGCGCCGCATGCGCGCAGTCGACGTGTTGCTGCTCTTGCACGGCGAGGAGCCGATCTGCGAAGAGTACATTCCTTCCAAGCTCTACGAGTACCTCTGGATGCAACGGCCCATCCTGGCCACCGTGCATCGCAACCCGCAGATGGCGGCCATGTTGCGGGGCGAGGGGCATGTCGTGATCGAGACCGGTAGGACGGGGACGGCTCGCGAGGCGCTTGCCGTGGCGCTCGAACAGCTGTTTGACCGCTGGCGGGAGACCGGGTTGCCCGACAACGGGCGGATCAGTCCGTACACCACGCAGGCCGCCGTAGACCGGCTGCGGGGCTGGGCGGCACAGATAACGGGGGAGGGTGCATGACGCAGCCGCTGCTTTCGCTGGTCGTCCTGGGTTTTCGCAATTTCGATCGCACCACCCGGCCCTGCCTCGAATCACTGACACCCTGGTTTGACGACCCAGAGGTCGAAGTGCTGGTGGTGGACAACGGATCGCCCGATGATTCAGGACAGAGGACTGCGGAGTGGTGTGCCGGTCATCCCACAGTGCGTTGCCTGCTGAGTGACACCAACCGCGGCTACGCCGGCGGCATGAACTGGGGTGCGGCCCAAGCCAGCGGCCAATGGTTGCTGCTGGTGAACAACGACACGGTATTCCCCGTCGGTGCGCTGGACGCCATGAAGCGCGTGATCCGGGAAGCTCCGAACGATGTGGCCATGCTCGGACCTGTCACCAATGCCGCAGGCAACGGTCAGCGCCTGTGGAAGCCGGAAGCAACCCATGAGGAGTGGCTGCAGATTGGCGCCTGGCTCAATACGCATCCGACACATCAATTGATGCCAGCCTATCGCTGTGATTTCTTCTGCATAGCGATCCGGCATGACGTCTGGAATGAGCTGGGCGGGCTGGACACGGACTTTGGTCTCGGATACTACGAGGATTTCGATTTCAGCCTGCGTCTGAGAAAGGCGGGCTACCAGCAGATGATCACTGAAGATGTATTCATCCTGCATGTAGGGAGTGCAACGTTCCAGGGTAATGCCGCTGCACGAGCGCTTATCAAGCGCAACAAGAGGCTGCTCAAGGCCAAGCATCAGGATGCTCGCTTCGAACACACGAGACTGGGAAACTTGGTGGTGGTACAGGCCTATGCGAAGCTGAAAATTGAGGGCGCGTGGACACCGGCACTGCAGGCCCGGTCAGATTTACGAGCCGGGGCATTGCAGGATGATGAGCCGCGCAGCTTCCTGAAGCGATGGCTCTGGAAGAGAAAAATCAGGACAGTCCTTTCATGAAACTCCGAATACAAGACATCTTCAAGTGCTTGTTCCTGGCGTACCTGGCCATCTTGCCGGTGGCAGACACCATCGCCCTGCGCAATCTCTTTTTGTTCCTGCTCTTGGTTATTCTGTTCGGGTGGCTACTTCGTACCGGTAGGCACACGTTAGCTGGTACGTCATGGCG
>CALRMF020000167.1:0-6879 GCA_943369035.1 Curvibacter sp. AEP1-3 | reverse complement strand
CGATCGCCATGGAAGAAGGTCTGCGCTTCGCCATCCGCGAAGGCGGCCGTACCGTGGGCGCCGGCGTGGTGGCCAAGATCATCGAGTAAGGATTGCCGTAGGGGTATAGCTCAATTGGCAGAGCGTCGGTCTCCAAAACCGAAGGTTGTAGGTTCGATTCCTACTGCCCCTGCCACCTGATTCATCCACGAGGATGAAGAAAAAGCCCGCCATCACCATGGCGGGCTTCAGCGTCTCAGGGGGCGCTGTGTTGATTGAGAAGCAAACGCGCGGAATTGGGTAAACATGTCGACGTCACAAGTTGAAACGGTCAGCAGCGGGGCTGACAAGGCCAAACTGGCTGCGGCGGTGCTGCTGCTGCTGGCGGGTTTTGCTGCCTTCTATCTGTTGGCCAAGCAGGGCGCCCTGGTCCAGTGGGTGGGCCTGTTGGTGGCGCTGGCCGCGGCTGTGGCGGTGTTCTTCACGGCCGATGCGGGTCGCCAGTTGATGGCTTTTGGTCGCGATGCCTGGCGTGAGGTCGGCAAGGTGGTCTGGCCGGCGCGCAAGGAGGCTGTTCAGATGACGGCCTATGTCTTTGGCTTCGTGGTGCTGATGGCGCTCTTCCTGTGGCTGACCGACAAGACGCTCGAGTGGGTGTTCTACGATTTGATTCTGGGGTGGAAAAAATAATGACTGATGTTGTAGAGACTTCGTCCTCCCCGGCGCCGGCGGCCAAGCCGTCTCATCCGGACATGCGCTGGTATGTGGTCCATGCCTACTCGGGCATGGAGAAGGCGGTTGAGCGCAACATCATCGAGCGCATCAACCGCGCTGGCATGCAGGACAAGTTCGGCCGCATCCTGGTGCCGATGGAAGAGGTGGTCGAGATCCGTAATGGTCAGAAGCGCACCACCGAGCGCAAGTTCTTCCCGGGCTATGTGCTGGTCGAAATGATCATGGACGACGACACCTGGCACCTCGTGAAGCACACCAACAAGGTGACGGGCTTCGTGGGCGGCGCCAAGAACCGGCCGGCCCCGATCTCCGAAGAGGAGGTCATGAAGATCGTCAACCAGATGCAGGAAGGCTCCGAGAAGCCGCGCCACAAGGTCGAGTTTGTGGTGGGTGAGCTGGTGCGCGTCAAGGAAGGTCCGTTCACCGACTTCAATGGTTCGGTGGAAGAGGTCAACTACGAAAAGAACAAGTTGCGCGTGGCAGTGACCATTTTTGGTCGTTCCACGCCGGTGGAGCTGGAGTTCTCTCAGGTCGAAAAAACCTGACGCAGCTCCGCGGAGTTTTCAGTTCGCGCTTCCCGACTCGGCGCGGATGTTGTTGGAAAGAGTCGTCAACCCCGGGGAGCCGAGGCATTTTGCCAAGGCGTCTGTACCCGCAAGGAGTAAAGCATGGCGAAGAAAATCGTCGGTTTTATCAAGCTGCAAGTGCCGGCTGGTAAAGCCAATCCGTCGCCGCCGATTGGTCCCGCTCTGGGCCAGCGCGGTCTGAACATCATGGAGTTCTGCAAGGCGTTCAATGCCCAGACCCAGGGCGTCGAGCCCGGTCTGCCGCTGCCGGTGGTGATCACCGCCTTCGCGGACAAGAGCTTCACCTTCATCATCAAGACGCCGCCGGCGACCGTGATGATCAAGAAGGCCATCAAGCTCGACAAGGGTTCTTCCAAGCCGCACACCGACAAGGTCGGCAAGATCACCCGTGCCCAGCTGGAAGAAATCGCCAAGACCAAGATGAAGGACATGACGGCTGCCGATCTGGATGCCGCGGTTCGCACCATCGCTGGTTCTGCCCGTTCCATGGGCGTGAATGTGGAGGGCGTGTAAATGGCCAAGCTGACCAAGAAACAGAAAGCCCAGCAGGGCAAGGTTGACAGCAACAAGCTGTATGCCTTGGCTGACGCGCTGGCCATCGTGAAGGAATGTGCCAACGCCAAGTTCGATGAGTCCATCGACGTGGCGGTGCAACTCGGCATCGATGCCAAGAAATCCGACCAAGTGGTGCGTGGCGCCGTGGTGCTGCCCAACGGCACCGGCAAGACCAAGCGCGTGGCCGTGTTCGCCCAAGGCGCCAAGGCTGAAGAAGCCAAGGCTGCCGGTGCCGACGTGGTCGGCATGGACGACTTGGCTGCCCAGGTCAAGGCGGGTGACATGCCGTTCGACGTGGTGATCGCTGCGCCGGACGCCATGCGCGTCGTCGGTACCCTGGGTCAGATCCTGGGCCCGCGCGGCCTGATGCCGAACCCCAAGGTTGGCACCGTGACGCCCGACGTAGCCACGGCCGTGAAGAACGCCAAGGCCGGTCAGGTGCAGTTCCGTGTCGACAAGGCCGGTATCGTGCACAGCACCATCGGTCGTCGTTCGTTCGAGACCGAGAAGCTGCAAGGCAACCTGGCCGCGCTGGTCGACGCCCTGAACAAGGCCAAGCCGGCTTCGAGCAAGGGTGTGTACCTGCGCAAGGTGGCGGTGTCGTCCACGATGGGTGTCGGTGTCCGTGTGGACACCCAGACCATCGCGGCGTAATCGCAGAGATTTGGGTGGCTGGCAACAGCTGCCCGAAGTGGTGGGCCGCGAGGGTGTCAATCCTGGCGGGCCATCCAAGACCGTTGGTGTGCGAGTCGTCTCCGGGCGAGGCTGCACTTAATCAGAAGGTTCGGGGTTTGCCCTGAGTCCGGCCAACGCAGATGGCGATCCCGCTGCTGATGGAATGAGTTCCGTAAACAGTTGGTCGCTGCAATGAGGCGTGCCCGAGGGGTGTCCCCGACGGCACATTTTGAAGGAGTAGACCTTGAGTCTGAATCGCAGTGAGAAAGAAGCGGTCATTACCGAAGTGACCGACCTCGCCGCTAAAGCTCAAACGCTCGTGATGGCGGAATACCGTGGCATCACGGTCGCTGACATGACCAAACTGCGCGCTACCGCACGCAGCAGCGGTGTGAGCCTGAGTGTTCTGAAGAACACCCTGGCCCGCCGTGCTGTGGCCGGCAGCTCGTTCGAGGTTGTGGCCGACCAGATGACCGGTCCGTTGATCTATGGCTTCTCTGTCGACGCCGTGGCCGCCGCTCGTGTGGTGGCCGATTTCGCGAAAACCAACGACAAGCTGGTGATTCGCGGCGGCGCCTACGGTGGCAAGGCCCTGGACGTGAACGGCGTGAAGCAGCTGGCAAGCATCCCTTCCAAGGAAGTTCTGCTGGCCCAGCTGTGTGGCTTGCTCAAGTCGCCGATCTCCCGCACCGCCGTGGTGCTGGGTGCCCTGGCGACGAAGAAAGGCGAGACGGCTGCCGCCTGAGATGGCGCGGCCTCCCAACGAAACCAATTGGAATTAAAGGACATCAAAAATGGCATTCGATAAAGACGCATTTCTGACCGCACTGGACAGCATGACGGTCATGGAACTCAACGACCTGGTGAAAGCCATCGAAGAGAAATTCGGCGTGAGCGCCGCTGCCATGGCTGCTCCGGCTGCTGGCGGTGCTGCCGCTGGTGGTGCTGCTGCTGCCGAAGAGAAGACCGAGTTCAACGTGGTGTTGACCGACGCTGGCGCCCAGAAGGTCGGCGTTATCAAGGCTGTGCGTGAAATCACCGGTCTGGGCCTCAAGGAAGCCAAGGACCTGGTGGACGGCGCTCCCAAGGTCGTCAAGGAAGCCATGCCCAAGGCTGACGCTGAGGCTGCCGTCAAGAAACTGGTGGAAGCCGGTGCCAAGGCTGAACTGAAGTAATTCAGTCCTGCTCGAAGGCTGGAGTGTCTGAAAAGGCCTCCAGCCTTTGGCGCTTACAGAGCGCACTCAAAAACCGGGTTGGAAACCGGTTTTCCAGAAGATCGGAAGATCGACGGAAAAACATTCCAAACCGGTTTCTGAGTGTCTTCTGACCCCGACTGCAGAAGACGCCTTGGTTCGGGCCGCGTGCAATGCGTGGCCGTCCGCCATTGGTTGGTAGCGGCCAACCACCAAGCCTGCCGGCACGAGCCGGCATGTCAGTCGCCAAAGACCTCATAGCCCGGAGATCTCATGGCTTACACCTATACCGAACGCAAGCGGATTCGCAAAAGTTTCGGCAGCCGCGACAGCGTGCTCGAAATTCCCTACCTCCTGCAGATGCAAAAAGACGCCTACACGGCGTTCCTGCAGGCAGATGTGGCCCCCAACAAACGTACCTCGGAAGGCCTGCAGGCCGCTTTTGAAGCGGCCTTCCCCATCGTCTCGCACAACGGTTTTGTCGAGATGAAGTTCATCGAGTACAACCTGGCCAAGCCCGCGTTCGATGTGCGTGAGTGCCAGACCCGTGGTCTGACCTTTGCCTCTGCCGTGCGCGCCAAGGTGCAGCTGATCATCTACGACCGTGAGTCCTCCACCCCGTCCAACAAGGTCGTGAAGGAAGTCAAGGAGCAGGAGGTCTACATGGGCGAAGTGCCGCTCATGACGACCAAGGGTTCCTTCATCATCAACGGCACCGAACGCGTGATCGTGTCCCAGTTGCACCGCTCGCCGGGCGTGTTCTTCGAGCACGACAAGGGCAAGACCCACAGCTCGGGTAAGCTGCTGTTCTCGGCCCGCATCATCCCTTACCGCGGCTCCTGGCTCGACTTCGAGTTCGATCCGAAGGACCTGCTGTACTTCCGCGTTGACCGCCGTCGCAAGATGCCGGTCACCATCCTGCTCAAGGCCATCGGCCTGAATCCCGAGTCCATCCTGGCGAACTTCTTCGTCAACGACAACTTCCGTCTGATGGACAGCGGTGCGCAGATGGAGTTCGTGGCCGAGCGCCTGCGTGGCGAAGTGGCCCGTTTCGACATCACCGACAAGAGCGGCAAGGTCGTGGTGGCCAAGGACAAGCGCATCACCGCGCGTCACACCCGCGAGCTGGAGCAGTCCGGCACCACCCACATCAGCGTGCCGGAAGACTTCCTGATCGGCCGTGTGGTGGCACGCAACATCGTGGATGCCGACACCGGCGAGATCATCGCCAAGGCCAACGACGAGTTGACCGAAGCCCTGCTGAAGAAGCTGCGCGCCGCCGGCGTGCAGGAGCTGCAGTGCATCTACACCAACGAGCTCGACCAGGGCGCCTACATTTCGCAGACCCTGCGTACCGATGAGACGACCGACGAGTTCGCTGCCCGCGTGGCCATCTACCGCATGATGCGCCCCGGCGAGCCGCCGACCGAGGACGCCGTGCAGGCCCTGTTCCAGCGCCTGTTCTACAACCCGGACACCTACGACCTGTCGCGCGTCGGCCGCATGAAGTTCAACGCCAAGATGGGCCGTACCGACCCGAACGGCCCCATGGTGCTGACCAACGAGGACATCCTCGCCGTGGTCAAGATCCTGGTGGACCTGCGCAACGGCCGCGGCGAAGTGGACGACATCGACCACCTGGGCAACCGCCGCGTGCGTTGCGTCGGCGAACTGGCCGAGAACCAGTACCGTGCCGGACTGGCGCGTATCGAGAAGGCCGTCAAGGAGCGCCTGGGCCAGGCCGAGCAAGAGCCGCTGATGCCGCATGACCTGATCAACTCCAAGCCGATTTCCGCGGCGCTCAAGGAGTTCTTCGGTGCCTCGCAGCTGTCGCAGTTCATGGACCAGACCAACCCGCTGGCCGAAATCACGCACAAGCGTCGCGTCTCGGCCCTGGGCCCGGGCGGTCTGACCCGCGAGCGCGCCGGCTTCGAGGTGCGCGACGTGCACGTCACGCACTACGGCCGCGTCTGCCCGATCGAAACGCCGGAAGGCCCGAACATCGGCCTGATCAACTCGCTGGCCCTGTACGCGCGCCTGAACGAGTATGGCTTCATCGAGACGCCCTACCGCCGCGTCGTGGACGGCAAGGTGACCAACCAGATTGACTACCTGTCGGCCATCGAGGAAGGCAAGTACGTCATCGCCCAGGCCAATGCCACGCTGGACAAGGAAGGCCGCCTGACCGGCGAGCTGGTGTCCGCGCGTGAAAAGGGTGAATCCATCCTGTGCGGTGCCGAGCGCATCCAGTACATGGACGTGTCGCCGGCGCAGATCGTCTCGGTGGCGGCCTCGTTGGTTCCGTTCCTGGAGCACGATGACGCCAACCGCGCGCTGATGGGCGCCAACATGTCGCGCCAGGCGGTGCCTGTGCTGCGTCCGGAGAAGCCGATGGTCGGCACCGGTATCGAGCGCGTGGCCGCGATCGACTCCGGCACCGTGGTCACGGCCAATCGCGGCGGTGTGGTCGACTATGTCGATGCGACCCGCATCGTGATTCGCGTCAACGACAACGAAGCCGTGGCCGGTGAAGTGGGTGTGGACATCTACAACCTCATCAAGTACCAGCGTTCCAACCAGAACACCAACATCCATCAGCGTCCCATCGTCAAGAAGGGCGACAAGCTGGCCAAGGGCGACGTGATTGCCGACGGCGCTTCGACCGACCTGGGAGAGATCGCCATCGGCCAGAACATGCTGATCGCCTTCATGCCCTGGAACGGCTACAACTTCGAGGACTCGATCCTGATCTCGGAGCGCGTGGTGGCCGACGACCGCTACACCTCGATCCACATCGAGGAACTGGTGGTGATGGCGCGCGACACCAAGCTGGGTGCCGAGGAAATCACCCGCGACATCCCGAACCTGTCCGAGCAGCAGCTCAATCGCCTGGACGAGTCCGGCATCATCTACGTCGGCGCCGAAGTGCAGCCGGGCGATGTGCTGGTGGGCAAGGTCACGCCCAAGGGCGAGACCACGCTGACGCCGGAAGAGAAGCTGCTGCGCGCCATCTTCGGCGAGAAGGCCTCCGACGTCCGCGACACGTCGCTTCGCGTGCCCCCGGGCGTGCAGGGCACGATCGTCGAGGTGCGCGTGTTCAACCGCCATGGTGTCGACAAGGACGAGCGCGCCCAGGCGATCGAGCGCGAGGAGAT
>CALRMF020000166.1:0-6898 GCA_943369035.1 Curvibacter sp. AEP1-3 | reverse complement strand
GTGGGCGAGATGTCGATCTGGATGAATTTCTGGCCACCCCAGTCCTTGGACGTCTTGCCGCCCCAGGTCTTGCCCTTGCCATGCGAGAGCAGCCAGTTCAGGCGCGCACCGATCAGCACCACCACGTCGGCTTCGGGCAATACATAGGAGCGTGCTGCCGCTGCGGACTGCGCATGGTTGTCGGGCAGCAGGCCCTTGGCCATGGACATCGGCAGGTATGGGATGCCGGTCTTCTCGACCAGGGCACGGATGTCGGCATCGGCCTGGGCATAGGCGGCGCCCTTGCCCAGCACGATGAGCGGCTTCTTGGCGCCCTTGAGCAGGCTGAGCGCGCGCTGCACGGCGTCCGGGGCGGGAATCTGGCGCGGGGCCGGGTCCACCACCTTGATCAGCGAGGCCTGGCCCGCGGCGCCGTCCATGGCCTGCGAGAACAGCTTGGCCGGCAGGTCGAGGTAGACGCCGCCCGGCCGACCGGAGACGGCTGCGCGGATGGCGCGGGCGATGCCGACGCCGATGTCCTCGGCATGCAGCACACGGAACGCTGCCTTGCACAACGGCTTGGCGATGGCGAGCTGGTCCATCTCCTCGTAGTCACCCTGCTGCAGGTCCACGATCTCGCGCTCGCTGGAGCCGGAGATCAGGATCATGGGAAAGCAGTTGGTGGTGGCGTTGGCCAGCGCGGTGAGGCCGTTGAGGAAACCTGGTGCAGACACCGTCAGGCAGATGCCGGGCTTTTGCGTCAGGAAACCGGCAATGGCGGCGGCGTTGCCGGCGTTCTGCTCATGGCGAAAGGAGATGACCCGCATGCCTTCGGCCTGCGCTTTGCGCGTGAGGTCGGTGATCGGTATGCCGGGCAGGCCGAAGATGGTGTCGATGCCATTGAGCTTCAGCGCATCGATGACAAGATGGAAGCCATCGGTCAGTGCGCCGGATTCTGCGGTTTGGGTCATGGTGTAAGTCCCTAGGTCTGCCTCGAAAATGCTGCGTCTGAACTGTCACTTCCGGTACTCGCGTGCCGGTTCATCTGCAGCGTCGAGTTATCATAGAAACGGGTCTTCTGTTCCACCATTGACCACGGTCAATTTTCGAAACTTTTCCTCGACCGTGAGTCGGTCGCCAGCATCCGCGCCGCGCCCCAGATTTCATGTCTACCATCGAAAGTCACCCCGAGCGCAACATCATCCGGGTCCAGCTCAAGCAGAACATCGTGCTCAAGGAACTGGATGAGCAGGCCTATGCCGAGCTGGAGCCGCTGCTCTCGACCATCGACTGCCACAAGGGCGACTACCTGCTGCACCAGGGCGTGCACGAGATGGAGCAGTACTTCATCCTCGACGGCATCCTCAAGCGGGTGGTGGCGAACCAGCAGGCCAAGGAGATGATCCTGCGCTTTGCGGCCGAGCGCGACATGGAGACCAGCTACGCAGCCTGGTGCCTGAAGACGCCCACCCCCTACAGCATCGTGTCGGTGACCAAGGCGCGTGTGGTCAAGTTGCCGATGCCGCAGTGGATCGCCTTCATGGAGCGGTATCCCGAGGTGAAGAGGACCTTCGAGTACAACGTCATGAACCTGATGAGCGAGATCATGGCGCACACCATCACGCTGCACCTGCTCGATGCGCCAGGCCGGGTACACCGTTTCCTGCGCAAGCACGCCGAGCTGTTCGACCGCATTCCCAAGAAGGAACTGGCGGCCTATCTCAACCTGTCGGCCGAGACGCTGAGCCGGCTCAAGCAGCGCGGAAAAATATGAACTCCGGCGCGCGGGCCGCGAAGCCCGGGCCGCCGCTGCGGAGCTGGTGGCTCAAGTGGTCTTGGAGTAGGTGAAGGTGCGGGTGGGTGACATCAGGCGCAATTTGCTTTCGACCTGTGTCACGCCGCTCACCTGCGTGGCAACCTTTTCGACCTCGGCCTGCTCCCTTGCGTTGAGCACGATGCCACTGAGCACGATGCGGCCACCGTGTGCCTCGATGGTGATGTTCACCTCCTGCGTGGGCTCATGGCTCTTGAGCGCGGCACGCACGCGGGCGGCCAGTGTCATGTTGGCCAACAGCTTGCGCGACTCCTCCGACTCCTGGAACTCCGGCCGCGCGGTGAGCTGACGGATCAGCTCGACGCAACTGGGCACGCTCAGGCGGTCGGTGTTGAGCACGAGGTCGTACAGCACCGGGTCGCCCCAGGTGACGCCGAACTGCTGATGCATGCGGCTGGCATGGGCATGGTCACTTCGGCGGATCTCGCTTTCCGCAAAGTCGCGGTCGTCCGTTTCCAGGTGGTTCATCAACCACTCGACGCGCTTGTTGAACGAGCGCGTGATGCGCACCGTCACCACGTGGGGCACCGGACGCAGCAGGCAGGTGGCGCCCCAGCCCCGCAGAACCACATTGCCCTGGTTGGCGAGGGCGAACACTTCTTCCGCGGTGTAGAGCGCGACGCGGTCGACGTCGGTGGTCACGCGTTCGATCAGGCCGGCCTTGCCTTCGCGCAGGCGGTTGATCAGACTGGTGGAGACGTGCATCTTGCCGGCCACGTGGTCTACCACTTCGTGGCGCATCACGGCAAGGTTCATGCTGGCGGCCAGCTCCATGGCCACGTCTTTGGCGAGTGAACCCATCTCCTGGGTCATTGCGATCACTGGCATGGTCGTCTCCTCCTTCAGTCCACGGGCCGCTCGGCAGCAAACTCATCCTGCTTCGGTGCTTTCACCAGCGCGATCACCTTGGAGATCAGCGGCCAGAACAGCATCAGCAGGGCCAGCGCGGTAATGCCGCCGACCAGGCCGTTCGAGAACATGATGCTCAGGTCACCCTGTGACACCAGCATGGCCTGGCGGAAGGCGTCCTCGGCCTTGTCGCCCAGTACCAGCGCCAGCACCAGCGGCGCCAGCGGGTAGTCGAGCTTCTTGAAGACGTAGCCGACCACACCGAACAACAGCATGAACCAGATGTCGAGCATGGCGTTATGCACGGTGTAGGCGCCGATGGCGCAGATCACGATGATCACAGGCGCAATGATCGAGAACGGGATGCGCAGGATGGAGGCGAACAGTGGCACCGTGGTGAGCACCACCAGCAGGCCGACCAGGTTGCCCAGGTACATGGAGGCGATCAGGCCCCAGACGAAGTCCTTCTGCTCGACGAAGAGCAGCGGGCCGGGTTGCAGCCCCCAGATCAGCAGGCCACCCAGCAGCACGGCCGCGGTGGGCGAGCCGGGGATGCCGAGCGCCAGCATGGGCAGCAGGGCGCTGGTGCCGGCGGCGTGGGCCGCGGTCTCGGGCGCCACCACGCCCTCGAGTTCGCCGGTGCCGAACTTGGCGCCGTTCTTCGACATCTTCTTGGCCACGCCGTAGCTCATGAAGGAGGCTGGCGTGGCGCCGCCGGGCGTGATGCCCATCCAGATGCCAATCAGCGAACCGCGCAGCGAGGTGGCCCAGTATTGCGGCAGCTTCTTCCAGGTCTGCAGCACCACCTTGGCATCGATCTTTGCGCTCTTGCCGGAGAAGGCCAGGCCCTCTTCCATCGACAGCAGGATCTCGCCGATGCCGAACAGGCCGATCACGGCGATCAGGAAGTCGAAACCGCGCATCAGCTCGTGGATGCCGAAGGTCAGACGCAGCTGGCCGGTCACGGTGTCCATGCCGACGGCCGCCAGGCCGAAGCCGATGGCCATGGAGGCGAGGATCTTGAAGGGCGAGCCCTTGCCCATGCCGACGAAGCTGCAGAAGGTCAGCAGGTAGACCGAGAAGAACTCGGGGGGACCGAACTTGAGCGCGAACTTGGCGACCAGCGGAGCCAGGAAGGTGATCATCACCACCGCGACGAAGGCGCCGATGAAGGACGAGGTGAAGGCGCCGGCCAGTGCTTCGCCGGCACGACCCTGCTGTGCCATCGGGTAGCCGTCGAAGGTGGTGGCCACCGACCACGGCTCGCCGGGGATGTTGAAGAGCACCGAGGTGATGGCGCCGCCGAACAGTGCACCCCAGTAGATGCACGACAGCATGACGATGGCCGAGGTGGGGTTCATGCTGAAGGTCAGCGGCAGCAGGATGGCCACGCCGTTGGCGCCACCGAGTCCGGGCAGCACACCGATCAGAACGCCCAGGATGATGCCGACCATCATGAGCAGGAAGTTCGTCGGCGTCATGACCACCGCGAAACCCTGGAACAACGAATTGATCTCTTCCATTTTTGTGATCTCCGTACAGGCGGGCGGGGCGTGTCGCCTCAATAACCCAGGCCGCTGAGCAGGTCGTAGGCGCCCTTGTGCAGCGGCACCTTGAACCAGACCTCGAACATCATGAAGAACAGCACGTTGACGACCAGCGCCGCGATGATGCCTTTGATCCAGGAGTACTTGCCCAGGATCACCATGAACAGGGCGATATAGACGGCGGATGCCACGTAGATGCCGAACAACTGGATGCCGCCGACATAGACGGCTGCCGGCAGCAACACCGACATGACGCGGCCGAGTTGTTCGCGGTCCACGAAGGTATCGGTATTCTTTTTCTTGCCCGCCAGCGCCTGGTACAGCACGCCGGCGCCGGAGATGATCAGGATCAGGCCGATGTAGAAGGGGAAGTAGCCTGCGCCCGGGCCGTCGCTGCCCCAGTCGGAGCCCAGCTTCTGGCTACCGTAGACGACCACGGCACCGAGCAGCATGACGAGCACGGCCACGACGGCATCGGCGATGTGGGTGGAGACGCCTGTTCCACCCGTTTCTTGTGTATCCATATCCGGCTCCATCAGGAACTTTTACGCAGTTTGTTTGATCGAGAGGCAGCACCTCCCCCCAGCGACCGTTGCAGCGAACGGTCACCCTGTTCTGGGTCGTCGGGGGAGGGCGGACTTACTTGGCCAGGAAACCGGCTTCCTGCATCAGGGTGCGGTGGGTGGCTTCCGCGGTGGTGAGCCACTTGCTGAAGTCGGCCCCCGTCATGAAGGTCTGGTTGAAGGCACCCTTTTCCATGTACTCTTTCCAGTCCGGCGTGGCGCGGATCTTGTTCATCAGATCAACGTAGTACTTCAGCTGGTCGGGCGTGATGCCGGGGGCCGCGAAAATGCCGCGCAGCATCACGTAGTCGGTGGGCACCCCGGCTTCCTTGCAGGTCGGGATGTCGTTCCACGACTGGGTGTCGGTGACCTTGGCCTTGTAGGGCATGCGGGTGTCGTCGAACACGCACAGGGCGCGCAGCTTGCCGGCGCGCCACTGGGCCACGGCCTCGGCCGGGTTGTTGACGCTGGAGTCGACGTGCCCACCGACGAGTTGCACCGCCACCTCGCCGCCGCCCTTGAAGGGGATGTAGATGAACTTGGTGCCGGTGGCCTTCTCGATGCCGACCGTCAGGATCTGGTCTTCCTGCTTGGAGCCGGTACCCCCCATCTTCATCTTGTTGGGACCGGCGGCCTTCACGGCGTCCAGGTACTCCTTGGCCGTCTTGTACGGCTTGTCCGCATTGACCCACAGTACAAACTGGTCAAGCGCCATCATCGACACGGGCGTCATGTCCTTCCAGTTGAAGGGCACGCCGGTCGCCAGCGGTGTGGTGAACAGGTTGGACAGCGTGATGATGATCTTGTGCGGGTCGCCCTTGGCCTCCTTGACCGAGAGGAAGCCCTCGGCACCGGCGCCGCCAGACTTGTTCACGACGATCATCGATTGATTCATCAGCTTGTGCTTGACGATGATGCCCTGCATCAGGCGCGCCATCTGATCTGCACCTCCCCCGGTCCCGGCTGGCACCACGAACTCCACCGGCTTGGTGGGTTCCCAGGCAACGGCTTGTGTCGTCACCGAGAGTGCGGCCGCTGCGATCAACCCGGCAGCGGCTTTCAGCATTCCAGACCCTAACTTCGAACGAATGGCAGTGACCATGGTGTCTCCTTGATTAATCAGTCTTACCTGGTTCCCATCTTTCGCGACCCTCTTTTATGTCCGTGGTCTTGTACGAAAGCATGGTCAAATC
The DNA here is from genome assembly GCA_943369035.1 of Curvibacter sp. AEP1-3. Lineage (GTDB taxonomy): Bacteria > Pseudomonadota > Gammaproteobacteria > Burkholderiales > Burkholderiaceae_C > Hylemonella. The sequence continues at coordinate 933 of CALRMF020000166.1, read as the reverse complement.
TTTTAAACGAAATTCTCTTGATGGTGGTCAACTTTTCAGATTTTTTCCACCAACCTAGGGTTTTCGCGGATGGGGCTTACGCGTAGCCGGGCGCGCGGGCATCGCGCCTCGGGAGCGGCAAGAAAAAGGGCAGCCACAGCTGCCCTTGGATTGAGGTCCCGATGCGGTTCAGGAAAGCAGGCCCTGCGCGCGCGCGAACTCTGCCGCCCCCATCTTCTTGCCGCCCTCGGGGCGCAGCTTCAGAACCTCGATCTGCCCGCCCTGTGCATTGATGAAGAGCGAGGTGTCGGTGACCTTCACGACGTCGCCCGGTTTGCCCTGTACGTCGGCAAAGCGGCGTACCGGATGCTTGCGGCAGTCGAACAGGGACACCCGTGTGCCCGCCAGTTCGGTCCAGGCGCCGGGCGCGGGGTTGCAGGCACGGATCAGGTTGTAGACCTGGTCCACATGGTTGGCCCAGTTGATGCGCGCCTCCTCGGCCTTGAACCAGCCTTCGTAGCTGGCCTGAGACTCGTCCTGTGCTGTCTCCGTGTGCTGGCCGGTCACCACCAGGTCGGCGGCCTCCAGCATGGCGTTCACGCCGAGCGGGAAGAGTTTGTTGAAGTAGACGTCACCCAGCGTGTCGTCCGGGCCGATTGGGCAGGTCTTCTGCAGGATCACCGGGCCTTCGTCCAGGCCATCGGTGGGGCGGAAAATGGTCAGGCCGGTCTCTGCGTCACCGCGCGCAATAGGCCAGTTGATCGAGGAGGGGCCGCGGTAACGGGGCAGCAGCGAGGGGTGGTACTGGATGGTGCCGTGTTTCGGGATGCTGGTCAGCGACTGCGGCACGAACTGCAGCACGTAGGCCATGACGCCGAGGTCGACCTCCAGTCCACGCAGGGCCGCTTCGGCTTCGGCGCTCTTGAGGCTGGCGAACTGGAACACTTTCAGGCC
>CALRMF020000165.1:0-6948 GCA_943369035.1 Curvibacter sp. AEP1-3 | reverse complement strand
CTGCCGGGTACCTTCCCGACCGCCTGACGCCGGGGCCGGCGGCTTCAGCCGGCCTGCACCTCGATCTGGTACAGCCCCCAGGGGCAGGCCGCGAAGCGCTCGGGCAGCGGCTTGGCGGCCATGGCCGCGTCGCGGTCGGCATCGAACACCGCCCACAACGGCCCCAGGCCGCCCAGCGCCAGCGGCTGGCCGTCCAAATGGGTGGCGACGATGAAGCGTTGCTGCCGCGCCTGCGCCAGGCTGAGCTTGACGGTGTAGCCGTCAATCGCGCGCAGCTGCAGGTGCAGGGCCTCACCGGTCTTCACGCCAGCGGCCTGCAACACGTCCGTCAGCAGCGGCCCTTGCAGGGTGTGCGGCCGGGCGTCGTATTCCAGCGTGGGGCGGATGGTGACGGCGGGCAAGCGGTGCAACGCCGGGGCGTCGAACACATGGGCCCTGTCGAAGGCGATCTGCTGCTTCACCAGCATCTGGTCCAGCGCCGTACGGGGCCCGCGGTTGCCGCGGCCGATGGCGCCGGTGATGGTCAGCAGCCCCGGCCCGCCCGTCCGGCGCCGCGCGGGGGTGGATTCAGGTGCAGACTCGGAGGCAGCCAGCGCCGGGGTGGCCCATGCGGCTGCCGCGACGGTGGTGAGGAAATGGCGTTTCTTCATGCGTTAGCTCCTTGTGTCAGGCCCGGGGGCCCGGACGTATGATTCTGGCTTGAACTGCCGCAGGGCGTCTGCCGACGTGCAGCCCCCCGGAGACACCAGGTTTCAAGCCCATGCCCGCCACCCAGAAGCCCCCGCCGTACCTGACCACCGGCCAGCGCATCGTCATCGTGCTCAGCGCGCTGGTGATGCTGATGCTGGGCCTGATCTACCAGGAACGTGCCGCGCGCTTCGATGCGTCGCAACGCGCGCTGGCCCGCACCACCAGCGCCGAGGTGGCCAACCAGGTGGCGTTCATCCTGACCGAACGGCAGCGGCTGGTGCGGCTGTTTGCCGAAGACCACCTGGCCATGCTGCAGCGCCTGCAGCGCGAACCCGACAGTCCGGCGGCCTACCAGGCGCTGGAGCGCAGCCTGCGACGCAGTTTTCCGGACTTCTTCGCCGTCACCATCACGGACAACCAGGGCAAGCCGCTGATTGCGGATTTCGAGGGCTACATTGGCGACATCTGCCTGGAGGACATCCAGAGCTACGCCCGCACCGGGCAGTACGCCGCACGCATCCACCCCAACAACTACGCCTACCACTTTGACATCATGGCCGACTGGCCCGGTGCCAACGGCCGCACCAACATGCTGATGGTGAGCTTCGCACCGACGGAGCTGGGCAAGATGCTGCGGGCGATCGAGTCGGCCGGCCATCAGTTGATGCTGATCTCGACCAGCGAGCCGCCGCTGATCGAGGTCACCGCCCAGGGCGCGCGCGACCGTACACCGCGCACCGACTACCGTCTCACGTCCGACGAGCTGAAACAGCTGCTGGTGCGCCAGCCGGTGGCGCACAGCCGGTGGAGCGTGGCCGATTTCCTGCTGCCCGAGTTCGAGGCCGAGTTCAACCGGCGCAACCGCTGGGCCCTGCTGCTGTCGCTGCTGGCCGTGGCCCTGGTGACGGGTGCCGCGCTGGTGCTGCTGCGGCGCGAGGAGCGGCAGCGTCAGATGGCCGAGCGCGCGCGCGAGGAGCTGTTGTCGGTGGTGACGCACGAGATGCGCACCCCGGTCACCGCACTGTCGGGCACGCTGGCCCTGCTGGGCAACGGGGTGCTGGGCGAGCTGCCGCCGCCGCTCAAGAGCAGCCTGCCGCTGCTGGAGCGCAATGCCGAGCGGCTGCGACGGCTGATCGACGACCTGCTGGATTCGCGCCGCATCGAAGCGGGCCAGCTGTCGCTGGAGAAGAAGGACCTCGATCTGGCGCAGAGCGTGCAGGAGTCGATCGACCAGCTGCGCGACTACGCGCAGGAGAGTGCGGTCTGCCTGGAGTTCACGCCGCCCGAGGCGCCGGTGTGGGTGCATGCCGACCCGCTGCGCCTGCAACAGATCAGCGCCAACCTGGTCTCCAATGCGGCCAAATTCTCGCCGCGCGGTGGCACGGTGCGCGTGTGCATCCGGCCGGCGGGCCCGGGCCTGGCACGCGTGTGCGTGCGCGACGACGGCCCGGGCATTGCGGCGGACTTCCAGCCCCATGTGTTCGAGAAGTTCGCGCGCGGCACGGCCCAGCCGAACCGGCCGATTGCCAGCACCGGCCTGGGCCTGAGCATCGTCAAGGCGCTGGTGGAAGCGCACGGCGGGCGCGTCGGCTTCGATTCCACCGAAGGCCAGGGCTCGACCTTCTACTTCGACCTGCCGACCGTGCCGGCGCCGGCCACCGGTCGCTGACACGTCCTCGCGCACGCGGCGCCCTCGATGAGCTCCAACCCGCCGCAGCCGCGCCGCATCGCCCACCTCGACATGGACGCCTTCTACGCCTCCGTGGAGCTGCTGCGCTACCCACAGCTCAAGGGCCTGCCGGTGGTGATCGGCGGTGCACGGCGCAAGCCCGACGATGCGCTGCTGCTGCAGTACGCCGACCGGCCCTTGTCGGAGATTCCGGTGGCGGACTTCCCTCGGCTCCAGGACTACACCGGCCGTGGCGTCATCACCACCGCCACCTACGCGGCGCGCCAGTTCGGCGTCGGCTCGGCCATGGGGCTCATGAAGGCGGCCAAGCTGTGCCCGCAGGCCATCCTGCTGCCGGTGGACTTTGACGAGTACCGGCGTTACTCGCGCCGCTTCAAGGAGGTCATCACCGAGATTGCGCCGGTGATGGAGGACCGCGGCGTGGACGAGGTCTACATCGATTTCACAGACGTGCCCGGCGGCCAGCGCGAGGACGGGCGCACGCTGGCGCGGTTGATCCAGAAAAGCATCTTCGAAGCCACCGGCCTGACCTGCTCGATCGGCGTGGCGCCCAACAAGCTGCTGGCCAAGATGGCCAGCGAGTTCAACAAACCGAACGGCATCTCCATCGTGCTGCCGCAGGACCTGCAGGCGCTGATCTGGCCGCTGCCCTGCCGCAAGATCAACGGCATCGGCCCGAAGACGGATGCCAGGCTGCAGGCCGAGGGCATCCACACCATCGGCGAGCTGGCGGCGCGCGCGCCGGCCTGGCTGATCGAACGCTACGGTAAGAGCTACGGTGCCTGGCTGCACGAGGCGGCCTGGGGCCGCGACGAGCGGCCGGTGGTGACGGAAAGCGAGCCGGTGTCGGTGAGCCGCGAGACCACCTTCGAGCGCGACCTGCATGCGGTGCGTGACAAGGCGGAGCTCGGCGCCATCTTCACCGCCTTGTGCGAGCGCGTGGCGGCCGATCTGCAACGCAAAGGTTACGTGGGCAAGACCATCGGCATCAAGCTGCGCTACGACGACTTCAGGAGCGTGACGCGCGACCGGACGATCGACCACTACACGGCCGACGCAAAGACCATCCGCCAGGCCGCCGGCCAGTGCCTCAAGCGTGTGGACCTGACGCGCCGGCTGCGCCTGCTGGGCGTGCGCGTCGGTTCGCTGCTGCGCGCCGATGACCATGAAGTATCAAATCCGGGGTTGACACAGACAGGGAAAGCGCAAGCCGCTATGAAATCAGTAGCGGACACCCCCTCGTTGTTCTGAGCGACCGGGTTCGGCCGAAGCGGCTTGACAACGCCTGACGCCAAACTTACATTGAAACCTCACCCTGGGAGGTTTCCATGGATCGACCCCTCACGCTGACGGAGATGCAGCGCATCCGCAAATGGCTGGTGGCCCACCGGGAGGAGCACCCGCTGGAGTACCAGTTGTGGGACGTGGTGGTCTGTCTGTGGCTGATGGGCTGGGTCGGCTGGCTGCCAGCCTTTGCACTGGAGCTGATGTGGGCCTGCCCGCTGTGCCTGCTGGCCAGCTGCGCACCGCGGCTGTATGTGCGCTGGCGCCGCCACGCGCACCGTCAGCAACGTCTCCGGTGCGACTGGCTGGCTGATCCGGCCTAAGGCCGTCTGGTTAAATTCGGGGCATGAACACCCTGCCCTGCTTCACGCTCACCGTCACCGACCACGTCGCCCACCTGGTGCTCAACCGCCCGGAGGCGATGAACACCATGCACCCGCAGTTCTGGCGCGAGCTCGATGCGGTGCTGACGCAGCTGCACACCGGCAACGAAGCGCGCGCGCTGGTCATCAGCAGCACCGGCAAGCATTTCAGTGCCGGCATGGCATTGGAGACCTTTGGTGGCGCCGTTCAGCTGGACGACCGCAGCCCGGAAGGGCGCGCGGCCATCTTCGACCTGCTGACCGACATGCAGGCCACCTTCACCAAGCTGGAGACGCTGCGCATCCCGGTCATCGCCGCCATCCAGGGCGGCTGCATCGGCGGCGCGGTGGACATGGTTGCCGCCTGCTGCCTGCGCTACGCCACGGCAGATGCCTTCTTCTGCATCCAGGAGATCAACATCGGCATGGTGGCCGACGTCGGCACGCTGCAGCGCTTGCCCAAGCTCATGCCGCTGGGCGTGGTCAAGGAGCTGGCCTACACCGGCCGCCGCCTGCCCGCTGCACAGGCGCTGGCCTACGGCCTGGTGAACCAGGTGTACGACACCCCCGAGGCCCTGCTGGCCGGCGCACTGCAGACCGCGCGCGAGATTGCGGCCAAGCCGCCGGTGGCCATCTGGGGCACCAAGCAGGCGCTGCACTACGCGCGCGACCACGGTGTGGACGATGCACTCAAGCAGATGGGCTGGCTGCAGGGTGCCATCTGGAGCAACCGCCATGTGCTCGAAGCGGTGACGGCGATGAAAGAGAAGCGCGGCGGCAACTTCCCGCCCTTGGCGCCGCTCACCCCATTCAAGGATATTTCTCGCTGAGCACCCCTGCGGGCACAACGGCCGCGCTCCGTTTCGCACCGAAGTTGTGCGACCATTCCGGTACTGCCCGCGGACTCCCGCGCCCATGGTCCTAACCGGAAAGCCTCGATCCATGCGTCCTCTGCCGACTCCTGCCCCGATGAAACGCCGCAGCGCCAGCCACGTCCTGCTGGGGGCAGCCGCCCTGACCTCGGTCACCCTGCTGAGCGGTTGTGGGCTGTGGCCCAAGGCCTGGACCTCCCAGCCCAAGCCCGCCGAAACGACGTCGGCGGCCCAGACCGCGCCCTGTCCCGAGGCGCCGGCCAGCGCCCCGCCAGCACCCGCCGCCATTCCCCAGGGCCATGCGGCACCGCAGCCCCTGCAGAGTGCGCCGGCCACCCCGGTTCCTGCGGCGGCCCCACCGGCCGCTGCTGCACCGACGCCGGCCGCGGCGCGTCCCCGGCTGACCGCGGCCGACCTGCCACGTGGCTACTACGTCAACGTTGGCCTGTTCGCCGTGCTCGACAACGGCATCAATGCTCACCGCAAACTGGAGAACGCCGGCCTGCCCGCGCTGTCCGACAGCGTGACGACCCGCAAGGGCGAGCTGACCCGGGTGCGGGTCGGCCCCTTTGCGACCCGTGCCCAGGCCGACGCCGCGGCGAAAAAGATTCTCGGCCTGAAGCTGGAGGCGGTCGTCTTCCGGCACTGAGGTCCGGCGGGCCAGCCGGCAGGACGCGCGCCGGGCAACGGATCGCCCGACCTGTCGCCTATTGACGCGCCGTGCGGACGTTGGCCGGCAGCGCCTGCGGGTGGCTGGTGCGCCAGGGGCTGATGTCCAGCCCGCCGCGGCGCGTGTAGCGCGCGTAGACCGACAGCTTGGTCGGCTTGCAGCGCGTCCACAGGTCCATGTAGATGCGCTCGACGCACTGCTCGTGGAACTCGTTGTGGTTGCGGAAACTCACCAGGTATTGCAGCAGCCGCCCTTGGTCGATCTGCGGGCCGCTGTAGCTGATCTGCACGCTGGCCCAGTCGGGCTGGCCGGTCACCAGGCAGTTGCTCTTGAGCAGGTTGCTGGTCAGTACCTCGTTCACTGGCTGCTCGTCGAAGGCGGCCGTCAACAGCTCCGGGGCGGGCGTGTACTGCGTGCACTCGATGTCCAGCCGGTCGAGGTTGACGCCGTCCAGCTCATGGATGGGCTGCTGGTCGAACAGCTCGGGTGCAATCAGCTGCACGCCCACCGTGCCGCCTTTCTCGGCGCCGCGCCAGGCGGCCTCGCTGAGGTCGGCCCGCAGCCGGGCCTGCACCTCGGCCGCGTCATTGAATTTCGTGTTGTTGTAGCTGTTGAGGTAGAGCTTGAAGGACTTGCTCTCGATGATGTTGGGTGTCTCGCAAGGCACGGTGATGTGCGCCAGCGCCACCTGCGGCCGGCCACGGGTATTGAGCCAGCTCAGCTCGTAGGCCGTCCAGAGGTCCGCGCCCATGAAGGGCAGCGTGGCCGGCACACCAATCTCCTGCCGCTTGGGCCCGCGCGCAATCGGGTACAGCAGGCTCGGGTCGTACTGGTCGACGTAGGTGACGGCCTTGCCAAGCGCGGAGTTCTCGGGCGTGCTCATGCCTGCACCTTGCGACGGAAAACGAGCCGGTCCGGTTCCGAGGCCGCCGCGTCGAAGGCGTAGCCTTCCAGGTTGAACTTCTCCAGTTGCTTGGGCGTATTCACGCGCTGCGTGGCGGCGTAGCGCGCCATCAGGCCGCGCGCGCGCTTGGCCAGGAAGCTGATGACCTTGTACTTGCCACCCTTCCAGTCTTCGAACACGCATTCGATCACGCGCGCCTTCAAGGCCTTCGGGTCCACCGCCTTGAAGTACTCCTGCGAGGCAAGATTGACCACCACCGGTGTCTTGTCCGCCTGCAGGCGTTCGTTCAGGTAATCCGCAATCTGGCTGCCCCAGAACTTGTAAAGGTTGCGGCCCTTGGGGTTCTCCAACGTCGTGCCCATCTCCAGCCGGTAGGGCTGCATCCAGTCCAACGGCCGCAGCACGCCATACAGGCCGCTCAAGATGCAGACATGGTCCTGTGCCCAGGCCAGGTCGTCCGCCTTGAGCGTCTTGGC
>CALRMF020000164.1:0-6974 GCA_943369035.1 Curvibacter sp. AEP1-3 | reverse complement strand
TGGTGTCCACCACCTGGGCTACCACCTCGCCGCCTTGTACGGCGACCGTGCTGGCACTTTGCGCCAGCTGGTTGGCCTGGCGGGCGTTGTCGGCGTTGTGCTTCACGGTAGAACCCAGCTCTTCCATCGAGGCTGCGGTTTCCTGCAGGGCGCTGGCCTGTTGCTCGGTACGCATGCTCAGGTCCTGGTTGCCGGTGGCAATCTCCGCGCTGGCGGTGGAAACGCCCTCCGCGTTCTGGCGCACATTGCTGACGATGCGCGCCAGGTTCTCGCGCATGGTGGCCAGGGCCAGCAGCAGCCGGGCTGCTTCGTCCTTGCCTTCGGCCTGGATGGCACGCGCCAGGTCGCCACTGGCAATGGCCTCGGCAGAACTGGCAGCCTCCTGGATCGGGCGGGTGATCGAGCGCGTGGCGAGCAGGGCGAACAGGATGCCCAGCACCACCGAGATGGCCGCGCCGCCGCCCAGTGCCACCTGGCTCTGGGCCGCCACGGCGTCGGCTTCTTCCTGCATCTGTGCCAGGATCTTGCGGGCGTGCTGCGCCACGTCGTCGACAGACTTCAGGTAAGTCTCGGCCAGCGGGCGCAGTTCGCGGTCCACCGCGTCGGAGATGTTTTCGCCGTCCTTCTGGCGCTTGATCAGGGCCGCGCGTGCATCGACGTAGGTCTTGCGGTCCTTGGCCACCTTGGCCATCAGCGCCTTGCTGGCCTCGTCCTCCATCATGGACTCCAGCTGCTTCTGGTCGTCGCTGATGGCCTTGGAGGTGGCGGCCATGTCCTTTTGCAGCGCATCGATGTAGCTGACGTCAGTGGTCTTCAGTGCGGCCGAGGCGCGCACCCAGTTGATGGTGATCTGTGAGGCCCAGCGCTGCGCCAGCAGGCTGCGTTGCAGCTCGACGGTGCCGATTTCGTGGCTGGTGTCCTTCAGGCTGCCAAGGCGCCAGACGCCGATGGTCGCAATCGCCGCGGTGATCACGAGCACGGCGGCAAAGGCCAGCATGAGGCGGGTTCCGATCTGGAGGTTGCTTGTTTTCATGGGGGAGTTCCTCCTGTACACACGAAGCATGAGGCCCACGGGGCCAAAAAAAAGAAAGGGCGCACACCTAACGTGCCCGCGAAACCACTCTAGCCACTCCGGCACGGCTTGTGACTGGGGTATGCCCCAATAAAGGGCGCGCCGCTCGCGTCGACAGGCCGGGCCGCGGCCTGGTTTGCTACACTGTGTGCATGTTCATTCACCGCATCAGCATCACAGGTTGCAGCGACCGGGGAGCCTGGCCCTGGCGCAAGCCGCAGACTGCATGCCGTCGGGTTCACGCCTGACGGGCCGCTGCAACGGCGGCATCTCCCCACGCGTCCTGCCGAGTCGGGGCGCCTGATCTGAATGAACCGGGCACATTGTGCCCTTGCGGTGGCCTAGGCCGCGCGCAAGTCCCGGAGGTATTTCTGTGATGACTGAATCCGAATTCGATGCCTTGGCCCGTCAGGGTTACAACCGCATCCCGCTGATGGCCCAGGCCTTTGCGGACCTCGAAACCCCGCTGTCGCTCTATCTGAAACTGGCCCATGTGCAGGACGGCGGACGCCATTCCTTCCTGCTGGAGTCGGTGGTCGGCGGCGAACGCTTCGGCCGCTACAGCTTCATCGGCCTGCCGGCCCGCACGCTGCTGCGCGCCACTGGTTTTGGCGACGCCGCACGCACCGAGGTGGTGACCGATGGCCAGGTGGTGGAAGCAGCGCCCGGCAATCCGCTCGACTTCATCACCGCCTACCAGCAGCGCTTCAAGGTGGCCCTGCAGCCGGGGCTGCCGCGCTTCTGTGGTGGTCTGGCCGGCTACTTCGGCTACGACACCGTGCGTCACATCGAGAAGCGGCTGGTCCACAGCTGCCCGCCGGATCCATTGGACTGCGCCGACATCCTGCTGTTGCAGTGCGAGGAGCTGGCGGTGATCGACAACCTGTCGGGCATGCTGCACCTCATCGTCTATGCCGATCCGACGCAGACTGGCGCCTATGCCCGTGCCCAGGCGCGGCTGGTCGAACTGCGCGAACGCCTGAAGGCGCCGGTGCAGGTGCCGGTGGTCACACCGGTGCCGCATGCGCCCGAGCAGCGCGGCTATGCCAAGGCGGACTTCCTCGCGGCGGTGGAGCGCGCCAAGGGCCTGATCCAGGCCGGCGACTTCATGCAGATCGTCATGGGTCAGCGCATCAGCAAGCCCTACACACAAAGCCCGCTGAGCCTGTACCGCGCGCTGCGCACGCTCAACCCCAGTCCCTACATGTACTACTACCACCTCGGTGATGTGCATGTGGTGGGCTCCTCGCCCGAGATTCTGGTGCGGCAGGAGAAGACGCCCGCGGGCGGTACCAAGGTCACCATCCGCCCCCTGGCCGGCACGCGCCCGCGCGGCGCCACGCCCGAGGTCGACAAGTCGGCCGAGGTGGAACTGGTGAACGACCCCAAGGAGCGCGCCGAGCACGTGATGCTCATCGACCTGGCGCGCAACGACATCGGCCGCATCGCCAAGACTGGCAGCGTCAAGGTGACAGAGGCCTTTGCCGTGGAGCGCTACAGCCACGTGATGCACATCGTGAGCAATGTGGAAGGCGAGCTGCTGGACGGCATGGGCAATATGGACGTGCTGCGCGCCACCTTCCCGGCTGGCACTTTGAGCGGCGCCCCCAAGGTGCATGCCATGGAGCTGATCGACCAGCTGGAGCCGGTCAAGCGTGGCATCTACGGCGGCGCCTGTGGGTACCTGAGCTATGCCGGCGACATGGATGTGGCGATTGCCATCCGCACCGGCGTGATCAAGGACGGTCTGCTGCACGTGCAGGCCGCGGCCGGCGTGGTGGCCGACTCGGTGCCCGAGCTGGAGTGGAAGGAAACCGAGCACAAGGCGCGCGCCGTGCTGCGCGCGAGCGAACTGGTGGAACAGGGACTGGAGTGAACGCCATGAACAAGATCCGACTCCTCATGGTGGACAACTACGACTCGTTCACCTACAACCTGGTGCAGTACTTCGGCGAACTCGGTGCCGAGGTGGAAGTGCACCGCAATGACGAAATCACGGTGGCCGAGATCGAGGCCCGGTTGCGGGCCGGTCAGCTGGACCGGCTGGTGATCTCACCCGGCCCCTGCTCACCGGCCGAAGCCGGCATCTCGGTGGCCGCCATCCGTCACTTCGCCGGCAAGCTGCCCATCCTGGGCGTGTGCCTGGGACACCAGAGCATCGGCGCGGCCTTCGGCGGCAAGATCATCCGCGCGCAGCAGCTGATGCACGGCAAGACCAGTGTCATCACCACCACGCAGGAAGGCGTGTTTGCCAACCTGCCGAAACAGTTCACCGTCAACCGCTACCATTCGCTGGCGATCGAGCGCGCCAGTTGCCCGCCTGAGCTGAAGGTGACGGCCTGGACCGACGACGGCGAGATCATGGGCATCAAGCACGCCACCTTGCCCATACAGGGCGTGCAGTTCCACCCGGAATCGATCCTGACCGAGCATGGTCATGCCATGCTGAAGAATTTCCTGCAGCAAGCCTGACGAGGAGCGATAGACATGCCGCATGCCCACCAGATCACCCCGCAGCAGGCGCTGCAACGCGTGATTGAACACCGCGAGATCTTCCACGACGAGATGCTGCACGTCATGCGTCTCATCATGAGCGGCGAAATGTCGTCGGTGCTGATGGCTGCACTGATCACCGGCCTGCGTGTGAAGAAGGAAACCATCGGCGAGATCACCGCCGCCGCGCAGGTGATGCGTGAGTTCTCGACCAAGGTCGAGGTGGCCGACCGCCAGCATCTGGTCGACATTGTCGGCACCGGTGGTGATGGCGCCCACACCTTCAACATCTCTACCTGCGCCATGTTCGTGGCCGCTGCAGCCGGCGCCAAGGTCAGCAAGCATGGCGGGCGCAGCGTGTCCAGCAAAAGCGGCAGTGCCGATGTGATGGAGTCGCTGGGCGTCAACATCAACCTCACGCCGCAGGCCATTGCCCAGTGCATCGCGGAGACCGGCGTCGGCTTCATGTTCGCGCCGAATCACCATCCGGCCATGAAGAACGTGGCGCCGGTGCGTCGCGAGCTGGGCGTGAAAACCATCTTCAACATCCTGGGGCCGCTGACCAACCCGGCCGGCGCGCCCAATATCCTGATGGGCGTGTTCCACGAGGATCTGGTCGGCATCCAGGTGCGCGCGCTGCAGCGTCTGGGCGCGGAGCATGCAGTGGTGGTCTACGGCAAGGACGGCATGGACGAGATCAGTCTGGGTGCTGGCACCCTGGTGGGGGAGCTGAAGAACGGCGAGATCAGTGAGTACGAGATCCATCCCGAAGACTTCGGCATCACCATGGCCAGTACCCGCAACATCCGGGTCGAAACGCCCGAGCAATCGCGTGCCATGCTGCTGTCCGTGCTGGACGGCCAGCCGGGTGTGGCGAGTGACATCGTGGCGCTCAACGCGGGGGTGGCGCTGTATGCCGCCAACGTGGCCAACTCGATGGTGGACGGCATCGCCTTGGCGCGCCAGGCCATCGCCTCCGGCGCTGCCAAGGCCAAGCTGGAGCAACTGGTGACCGTAGCCCATCGCCTGGGACAGCCGGGCTGACCATGTGGGACGACCCCGGCACTTGGATCGCCTTGGGCGTGTCGGCCGTGTTCGTGGTCGCGGGCCTGGTCATGCACCGTGTCTTCGTGAAAATCCTCAAGAACGGCTCCGAGCCGAATGCCAAAGATGAGTGACATCCTGAACCAGATCGTGGCCGTCAAGCGGCAGGAAATTGCGGCGGCCCTCAAGAAAAAGTCGCTGGCCGCCGTGCGGGCGGATGCCGAGTCCCGAGTGCTGACGCGCGACTTTGTCGGTGCCTTGCACGCCAAGATAGCCGCCGGACGGGCTGGCGTCATCGCCGAAATCAAGAAGGCCAGCCCGAGCAAGGGCGTGCTGCGGGACGATTTCGTGCCGGCCGACATCGCCCAGAGCTATGCCGAACATGGTGCGGCCTGTCTGTCGGTGCTGACCGACCGCCAGTTCTTCCAGGGGCAGCCTGATTATCTGAAGCAAGCGCGCGCTTCTTGCGAGCTGCCGGTGCTGCGCAAGGACTTCATGGTCGATCCGTACCAAATCTATGAGTCGCGTGCCATGGGGGCCGACTGCATTCTGCTGATCGCCGCCTGCCTGGACGATGCGCAGATGGCCGATCTGGAGGCGATCGCCCTCGGGCTGGACATGGCCGTGCTGGTGGAGGTGCATGACGGAGCCGAGCTGGACCGAGCCCTCAAGCTGAAGACGCCGCTGCTGGGCATCAATAACCGCAACCTACGCACCTTCGAGGTATCGCTGGACACCACGCTGGCGTTGCGTGCTCGGGTGCCGGCCGATCGGCTGCTGGTGACGGAGTCCGGCATCCTGACTCGGACGGACGTGCAGCGCATGCAAGATGCCGGCGTCCATGCCTTCCTGGTCGGCGAGGCTTTCATGCGCGCGCCCGATCCGGGTGTGGCGCTGGCCGGGCTGTTTGGCTGACCCGGTCGCACGTTTCATCCATGTCTATCGCCAGTACGCAGGTCGATCTCTTTGCATCGACGTCGGTACAGCCCTCTGCCTCACCGCGGCTGATGGCCTGGGCGCCCGAGGCGTGGCCGGTGGCGCCTGGCTGGGAGGCTGTCCTGGCGCCATTCTGGGGCGGCGCGCCCGCACAGCGACTGGCCGCTTTCATCGCGACCCGGCTGGCGGCTGGTGCAGTGGTCTATCCGCCGCAGCCCTTGCGCGCGCTGGAGTTGACGCCTCTGTCGCAAGTCCGGGTGGTGATCCTGGGCCAGGATCCCTACCACGGTCCCGGGCAGGCCGAGGGCTTGGCGTTTTCGGTGGCGCCGGGCATCAAGCTGCCGCCGTCGTTGCGCAACATCTTCAAGGAACAGGCGCGCGATCCCCTGTTGCCCGATGCGCCAACCTCCCTGCCAGCCAACGGATCCTTGTTGCGTTGGGCGCAACAGGGTGTCTTGCTTCTCAATGCCTGCCTGACGGTGGAAGAGGGGCAGCCTGGCAGCCATGCGGGACAAGGTTGGGAAGTGCTTACTGATCTAGTCTTCAAGGCGGTGCTGGACCAGAATGGGCCGGTCGTGTTCATGCTATGGGGAGCGCATGCCCAGCGCATGGCGGACGTGGTGCGTAGCCACGGCGCCGAGGCGCAAACGGCCGGGGATGGCGGGCGGCACCTGATCCTGTGCGCCAACCACCCCTCGCCGCTCTCGGCTCTGCGGCCGCCACAGCCCTTCATCGGCTGTGGTCATTTCAGCCAGGCGAATGCATTTTTGCAACGCCAGGGCGGCTCGCCGGTTGATTGGTGAGCCGGTTTGCCTGCCGCTGCTTCGCGGCGGTGGTTTTTCGTGGCATAATCAAAGGCTCACCAAATGGAGAGGTGGCCGAGTGGTTAATGGCAGCAGACTGTAAATCTGCCCTCTTACGAGTACGCTGGTTCGAATCCAGCCCTCTCCACCAGTGAACGTGATTGCAGAGCGAGCGTGCTGAATGACGCGCCTCGAGGCCGGCTGGGGCTGGCTTTGATGCGGGAGTAGTTCAATGGTAGAACCCCAGCCTTCCAAGCTGATGACGCGGGTTCGATTCCCGTCTCCCGCTCCACGATCCGTTTGTTGCTGCGGTGAGCTTGCAGGCAAGAATACTGCCCATGTGGCTCAGTGGTAGAGCACTCCCTTGGTAAGGGAGAGGTCGCGGGTCCGATTCCCGCCATGGGCACCATTTTCTGGTGCGCGGTACATGCCGTCGTGTCGTGGTTGTTAAGAAGTAGTTGCTTTTCGCATCCTTTCTGGAGATTTGAAAAATGGCAAAAGAGAAATTTGAGCGTACCAAGCCGCACGTGAACGTGGGCACCATTGGTCACGTGGACCATGGCAAGACCACGCTGACGGCGGCCATCACCACTGTGCTGGCGGCCAAGTTTGGCGGCGCAGCCAAG
>CALRMF020000163.1:0-6977 GCA_943369035.1 Curvibacter sp. AEP1-3 | reverse complement strand
ACCGTGCCGCCTTCAACCACGCTTTCAAGGAGCTGGGGCTGGGCTGGCACTGGGACGAGGCGCTCTACACCGAGCTGCTCGACATTTCCGGCGGCAAGGAGCGCCTGCTGCACTACTGGAAGCAGGTGAACCCGGATGTGAAGGACCTGAACGGCCACGCCGTGCAGGACACGATCGCGCGCATCCACGAGCTCAAGACCGCGCATTACGAGGCCGCCGTCTCCGGCGGCGCCGTGGCGCTGCGCCCGGGCGTGCTGGCGCTGATCGACGAGGCGTTGGCTGCCGGCCTGCAGCTGGCGATTGCCACCACCACTTCACCGGTCAACATCGGCGCATTGCTGCGCCAGGCGATGGGGCCGGGTTGGCGGCACAACTTCTCGGCCATCGGTGACGCTTCCAGCGCGCCGCTCAAGAAGCCGCATCCACAGGTCTACCTGCAGATGCTGGATGCCCTGCGGCTGCCGGGCCGCGACTGCCTGGCCTTCGAAGATTCCGCCAACGGCCTGGCTGCGGCCACGCTGGCGGGGCTGGCCACGATCATCACGCCGACGCAATACACCCGGCACCACGATTTCGCCAATGCCCTGCGCGTGTTGCCGGACCTGGGCCAGACGCGTCTGGCCGATCTGAAACGCTGGCATGCGGCTCACCGGACAGGTGAGCGCACGCTGGCCACGGAGTAACTGGAAATGCCCCTGTCCAAACGAACCACCCTCACCCAGTTCCTCATCGAGGAACGTCGCCGTTTTCCTGACGCACAGGGCGACTTCAATGCCCTGCTGCTGGACGTCGCCCTGGCCTGCAAGGCGATCGCGCGCGCCGTGGCCTTCGGCGAGCTCGGCGGTGTGCTGGGCAACCACAATGGCGACAACGGCGCTGCGGTGAACGTGCAGGGTGAGACGCAGAAGAAGCTCGACGTGCTGAGCAACGACCTCTTCACGCGTCTGAACGAATGGGGCGGCCACCTGGCCGGCATGGCGTCCGAGGAAATGGATCTGCCCTACCAGATCCCCGCCAAACACCCGCGCGGCAAGTACCTGCTGGTGTTCGATCCGCTCGATGGTTCCAGCAACATCGACGTCAACGTCTCGGTGGGCAGCATCTTCTCCATCCTGCGCGCGCCGCAGGAGACGGTGCAGTCCGGTCGCGACGTGACCGAGGTCGACTTCCTGCAGCCCGGCACGCAGCAGGTGGCGGCCGGCTACGCACTCTACGGTCCGACCACCATGCTGGTGCTGACGGTGGGCAACGGTGTCAACGGTTTCACACTCGACCCCAACCTGGGCGAGTTCATGCTGACGCACCCGAAGATGCAGATTCCGGCCGACACTCAGGAGTTCGCCATCAATGCCTCCAACAGCCGCTTCTGGGAGGCGCCGATCAAGCGCTATGTGGACGAGTGCCTGGCCGGCAAGACCGGTCCCAGGGCCAAGGATTTCAACATGCGCTGGATCGCTTCCATGGTGGCGGAAGCGCACCGTATCCTGATGCGTGGCGGCGTCTTCATGTACCCCAAGGACAGCAAGGACCCCAGCAAGAATGGCCGCCTGCGGCTGCTGTATGAGGCCAACCCGATTGGCTTCATCATGGAACAAGCAGGCGGCCGTGCCAGCACTGGCCGCCAGCCGATGCTGACGGTGCAGCCGACGGAGCTGCACCAGCGCATCGGTCTGATCTTCGGTTCGAGGAACGAGGTTGAGCGCATCGAGCGTTACCACGCCGAGCCGGTCAGCCTCAGGGACGACAACCCGCTGTTTGCCGAGCGCGGGTTGTTTCGGGTATGAAGCACCCCCTGAGCGTCCTGCGGCCGCTTCCCCCTGAAGGGGGACGACACCAGCGGCCCGGCGGAGCCGGTTCCGCGGTGTCCCGCGATGAATGCCGGGTTGGTGCGCTAGCAGCGCCTCGTCCAAAAGATTTTTTAGCTCCAGGAGACCTTTGTGTCTGAACGTCATCCCATCATTGCCATCACCGGTTCATCCGGCGCCGGCACGTCCACCGTGACGCGTACCTTTGCCAACATCTTCCGCCGTGAGGGCGTGAAGGCGGCCATCGTCGAAGGCGACAGCTTCCATCGCTACGATCGCAAGGAGATGAAGGTCCGCATGGCGGAGGCCGAAAAGACCGGCAACAAGCACTTCGGCCACTTCGGCGCCGACAACAACCTGTTCGGCGAGCTCGAGAACCTGTTCGCGACCTATGCCAAGTCCGGCACGGGCCGCGCGCGTAAGTACCTGCACAACGAGGAAGAGGCGGCCCCCTACAAGCAGGAGCCCGGTACCTTCACGCCCTGGGAAGACCTGCCGGCCGACACCGACATGCTGTTCTACGAAGGGCTGCATGGCGCGGTGGTCACGCCGGAGCACAACATTGCCCAGCATCCGGACCTGCGCATCGGCGTGGTGCCGGTGATCAACTTGGAATGGATCCAGAAGCTCTGGCGCGACAAGCACCAGCGTGGCTACAGCACCGAGGCGGTGACCGACACCATCCTGCGCCGCATGCCCGACTATGTGAACTACATCGTGCCGCAGTTTGCCCACACGCACGTGAACTTCCAGCGCGTGCCGATGGTGGACACCTCCAACCCCTTCATCGCGCGCGACATCCCCTCGGCCGATGAGAGCATGGTGGTGATCCGCTTTGCCAACCCCAAGGGCATCGACTTTCCCTACCTGCTCAACATGATCGACAACTCCTGGATGAGCCGCGCCAACACCATCTGCGTGCCCGGCGGCAAGATGGAGCTGGCCATGCAACTCATCTTCACGCCCTTTGTCTGGCGGATGATGGAGCGTAAAAAGAGAGCCCCCTGAGTCGGCTGGCGCCGCCTTCCCCCACGGGGGACAACGCCAGTGGTCCGGCAAAGCCGGTTCCACGGCGTTTCCCGGTTGAATCCTTTCACGCGTCGTTTTGCGCTTTGTGGCTGACCTGATATGAACACTCCCTCTCCCGAACTGGCCCGTCGCATGGCCAATGCCATTCGTATGCTGTCCGTCGATGCCGTGGAACAGGCCAAATCCGGCCATCCGGGCGCGCCCATGGGCATGGCCGACATTGCCGAGGTGCTGTGGAACCGGCATCTGAAGCACAACCCGGTCAATCCGCACTGGCCGGATCGTGACCGCTTCGTGCTGTCCAATGGCCATGGGTCGATGCTGATCTACGCCTTGCTGCATCTCACCGGCTATGACCTGCCGATGGCGGAGCTCAAGCGTTTCCGCCAACTGCACAGCAAGACCGCCGGCCACCCAGAGGTAGGCATCACGCCCGGCGTGGAAACCACCACCGGTCCGCTGGGCCAGGGCATTGCCAATGCGGTGGGCATGGCGCTGGCCGAGAAGTTGCTCGCGGCCGAGTTCAACCGCGATGTCGAGGATGGAACCTTCACCATCGTCGACCACCACACCTATGTGTTCCTGGGTGACGGTTGCATGATGGAGGGCATCAGCCATGAGGCCTGTGCGCTGGCTGGCACCTTGCGCCTGTCCAAGCTGGTGGCCTTCTACGATGACAACGGCATCTCGATCGACGGCCACGTCGAAGGCTGGTTCACCGACGACACACCGGCGCGTTTTGCAGCCTACGGCTGGCATGTCATTCCGAATGTGGACGGCCACAACCCGGCCGCGGTGGAGGCGGCTCTGGTGGCGGCAAAGAAACAGTCGGTATTGCCACAAGGCAAACCCACACTGATCTGCTGCAAGACCGTGATCGGCCAGGGCTCGCCCAACAAGGCCGGTACACACGATGTGCATGGCGCGGCCCTTGGTACCGCCGAAGTGGCAGCCACGCGCGAAGAGCTGGGTTGGACGGCGCCGCCCTTCGAGATCCCGGCCGACGTCGCCGCCGCCTGGGATGCCCGCGAGCGTGGCGTGGTCGCCGAGCGCACTTGGCGCGAGCGCTTCGAGGCCTACCGCACGCAATACCCCCTGGAAGCGGCCGAGTTCGAGCGCCGCATGAAGGGTGATCTGCTGCCTGACTTCACGACCAGGTTGCCGGCGCTGTTCGAGCAGGTTGCCGCCAAGGCCGAGCCGACAGCGACCCGCAAGGCGAGCCAGAACGCACTCGACCTGCTGGCGCCGCTGGTGCCCGAATTCTTTGGCGGCAGCGCGGACCTGACGGGCTCCAACCTGACCAACTTCAAGGACTGCGTGCGCGCCGGCCGTGATGCCTGGGGCAACCACCTGTCCTACGGTGTGCGCGAGTTCGGCATGGCGGCCATGATGAATGGCCTGGCGCTGCATGGCGGCTTCATTCCCTACGGCGGCACTTTCCTGACCTTCAGCGACTACTCGCGCAATGCCATCCGCATGGCCGCGCTGATGAAGCAGCGTGTGGTGCATGTCTTCACGCATGACTCCATCGGGCTGGGGGAGGACGGACCCACGCACCAGTCCGTGGAGCACGTCCCCTCGCTACGCATCATCCCGGGGCTGGACGTCTGGCGGCCGGCCGATGGGCTGGAGACCGCCGTGGCCTGGGCCTGCGCCATTGAACGGCGCGATGGTCCGAGCGCGCTGGCGCTGTCACGCCAGAACCTGCCGCGCCTGGCCGACCGTGCCGAGTTGGCGACCCACATCCGCCGCGGCGGCTACATCCTCGCCGAGCAGGATGCGCCGCAGGCGGTGATCGTCGCCACCGGGTCCGAGACCATGCTGGCCATGCAGGCGCATGAGTTGCTGGCCAAGGAGGGCATCGCCACGCGTGTGGTGTCCATGCCCTGCACCAATGTGTTCGACCGCCAGCCGCAGAGCTACCAGGACGCCGTTCTGCCCATGCACCTGCCGGCGGTGGCGGTGGAGGCGGCGCACCCCGACTTCTGGCGCAAGTACGTTGGTCGGACCGGTCGCGTGGTCGGCATCGCCAGCTTTGGCGAGTCGGCCCCGGCCAAGGACCTCTACCAGCACTTCGGCATCACGGCGGAGGCGGTGGCGCAGGCGGTACGCGACCTGGTGCACACCACGGCCGAGACGGCTGTGTAAGCTCGTCCCTTTTTGCTCGCTGCCATGACCCTGCGCACTGCCCCTGCCTTCGACCTCGTGATGTTCGACCTCGACGGCACGCTGATCGAGACCGCCCCCGAGATCTGCGATGCCGTCAACGACACGCTGCAGGCCTTTGAGCTGCAGGCCGTGCCACAGGACAACGTCAACCGCTGGATCGGCCATGGCACGCGCGAGCTGCTGATCCAGGCCTTGGCCCACGTGCGCCAGCAACCGGTGGACGCCATCCGCCGTTCCGAAGTGCTGCCGATGATTGCCGCCGAGTTCGACCGCAACTACCAGCGCCGCTGTGGCACGCGCAGTGAGCTTTACCCGCATGTGCGCCCGGTGCTGCAGGCCCTGCGTGGGCAGGGGGTGCGGCTGGCGGTGGTGACCAACAAGGAGGAGCGCTACACGCGCACGGTGCTGGACGCACATGAACTCGTGCCGATGTTCGACCGCGTCATCAGTGGCGACAGCCTGCCGACCAAGAAGCCCGATCCGGCCGGTGTGCGCAGCTGTCTGGCGCAGTTCGGGGTCGCACCCGCGCGTGCCCTGTTCGTGGGTGACTCCTCGATCGACGCGGCCACCGCGCGCAATGCCGGCGTGCCGGTGTGGCTGCTGCCTTATGGCTACAACATGGGCCAGCCGGTCGAGGCTTGCGGTCCGGACCGCGTGATTGCTGACTTTTCGATGCTATTCAATCAATAGCTGGCGACGCATTTCCCATAAGGGCGAAAGCCCGATTTCATTCGTAAAACAGACCAGGAGACAAGGGTGACGATCAAGGTAGGTATCAACGGCTCCGGCCGCATCGGACGCATGGTGTTTCGAGCCGTCGCGCAGGAGGCTGAGTTCTCGGACATCGAGATCGTTGCCATCAACGACCTGCTGGAGCCCGACTACCTGGCCTACATGCTGCAGTACGACAGTGTGCACGGCCGCTTCCAGGGCAGCATCGCTGTCGACGGGAAGGACCTCGTCGTCAACGGTCGTCGCATTCGCCTGACCGCCGAGAAGGACCCGACCGCCCTGGCGTGGGGCGCTGCGGGTGCCGACGTGGTGGTGGAGTCCACCGGGCTGTTCCTCGACCAGGCCGGTGCCGAGAAGCACCTGGCCGCTGGCGCCCGGAAGGTCGTCATGTCTGCGCCGTCCAAGGACAGCACGCCCATGTTCGTCTACGGCGTCAACCATGTCAGCTATGCCGGCCAAGCCATCGTGTCGGCGGCCTCCTGCACCACCAACTGCTTGGCCCCGGTGGCCAAGGTGCTGAATGACCAGTTCGGAATCAAGCGCGGCCTCATGAGCACCGTGCACGCCGCCACCGCCACGCAGAAGACGGTGGACGGCCCTTCCGGCAAGGACTGGCGCGGCGGCCGCGGCATCCTGGAGAACATCATTCCTTCGTCCACCGGTGCGGCCAAGGCCGTGGGTGTGGTGATCCCTGAGCTCAACAAGAAGCTTACCGGCATGGCCTTCCGTGTGCCGACCTCCGATGTGTCGGTGGTTGACCTCACGGTGGAGTTGAACCAGGCGGCCAGCTACGACGATGTGTGCGCCGCCATGAAGGCCGCCAGCGAGGCGGGGCCGCTCAAGGGCGTGCTCGGCTACACGACCGACAAGGTGGTCTCCACCGACTTCCGTGGCTGCGCCCTGCCGTCGATCTTTGATGCCGAGGCCGGCATTGCGTTGGATTCGACCTTCGTCAAAGTCGTGGCCTGGTACGACAACGAGTACGGCTACACCTGCAACATGCTGCGCTTCCTGCAGCATGTGGCGCGCGCTTGAGGCGGGGAGGCGAGTCATGAAATTCCTGCGCTTCAGCGACGTCATCCAGAGCGGCTTTGCCCGCGGCAAACGCGTCTTCATCCGCGCCGACCTCAACGTGCCGCAAGATGATTCCGGGGCCATCACCGAAGACACCCGCATCCGCGCCTCCATCCCCTGCATCCAGATGGCGCTGGACGCTGGTGCCGCCGTTTTGGTTACTTCCCA
>CALRMF020000162.1:0-6988 GCA_943369035.1 Curvibacter sp. AEP1-3 | reverse complement strand
GGTGCCGGCCCACGGCTGGCGCGCCTGATCCAGCGGGCTGACATGTTCGCCGCTCGCCTGGCGCCACGCGCTTCCCGCGTGCCGACCTCCCCAGCGGCCGCCATGCAGGCCTGCTACTTCGACGAAAACCGGCAGGTGGACGAGGCGGGGGCGGCCCTGATCAAAGCGGTGGGCATCTACTCGCCTGGCTCGTTCGTGCGGCTGAGCACCAACGAGGTGGCGATCGTGATCCAGCGCGGCGTCAACACCACCACCCCCAAGGTCGCGGTGCTCATCAACCGTGAAGGCATCCCGACGTCGGAGCCCATCATCCGCGACACCAGCCAGCGCGACTACCGCATCGTGGCCAGCGTGCCGCACCGCGAGGTGAAGGTCCAGATCCACCTGCCGCGGCTGCTGCCGCTGACCGTGACCGGCGACCGCCTCTGGTAAGGCAGGGGCTTCAGCCCGGTACGGTGTCCGCGAAGCTCGGGCGCTGCGCCAGCTTGTCCAGCAGGCGCACCAGGTTCGGATGGTCGTTGCGCCAGCCGATCTGCGGGAAGCGGAAATCCAAGTAGGCCAGGGCGCAGCCCACGGCAATGTCGGCCAGGCTGAGGTGGATGCCGGTGCAGAAAGGCTTGTCGCCCAGCCCCTTGCTCATGGCCCCCAGGCTGGCGCCGATCTTGCCGAGCTGGCGATCGATCCAAGCCTGGCTACGCTGGGCCTCGGTGCGCTTGTCCCAGACCGCCTCCATGCGGGCGAGCAGGGCAGCGTCCATGACGCCGTCAGCCAGTGCTTCCCAGGTCTTGACTTCCGCGCGCTCCCGGCCGACGGCCGGAATCAGCTTGCCAACCGGCGACAGGGTGTCGAGGTATTCCACGATCACGCGCGAATCGAACAACGCCTCGCCACCTTCCATGATTAGGCAAGGCACCTTGCCCAACGGATTGGCGTCCGAGATGCGGGTCTGGTCCGACCAGACGTCTTCGAGCACGAAGTCGTAGTCAAGCTTTTTCTCCGCCATCACGATGCGCACCTTGCGCACGTAAGGACTGGTGTTGGATCCGATCAGCTTCATGGGTCTTTCACTTTCGCCAAGGGGACAGATTCTAGCGACTGGGGCCTGGCGGCAGGGTCGGCGGGCCCATTCCTGGGCCGGCCAACTACAATTCGGGGATGAGCTTCTCCTCCATTTCAGCCCTTTCGCCGCTGGACGGCCGCTACGCCAGCAAACTCAGCCCTTTGCGCCCGATCATGAGCGAGCAAGGCTATATGCACCGCCGCGTTCAGGTCGAGGTGGCATGGTTCATTGCCTTGAGCGACGCCGGCTTCGCAGAATTCAAGCCCCTCTCACCCGGAGCTCGCACTTACTTGCTCGGCCTGGTCAAGAACTTCTCGGAAGCCGATGGCAACGCCATCAAGGAAATCGAGAAAACCACCAACCATGACGTCAAAGCGGTCGAGTACTGGATCAAGTCCAAGTTCGAGGCCCGCCCGGAACTGGAAAAGGCCAGCGAGTTCGTGCACTTTGCCTGTACCAGCGAGGACATCAACAACACCAGCCACGCCCTGCAACTGCGCGCCGGGCGCGACGTGGTGCTGCTGCCGGCACTGGACAAGCTGCTGCTGAAGCTGCGCGAGATGGCACGCGCCTACGCCGAAGTGCCCATGCTCAGCCGCACCCACGGCCAGACCGCCAGCCCCACCACGGTGGGCAAGGAGATCGCCAACGTGGTGGTGCGCCTGCAGGCCGCCTGCGATCGTATTGCCGCGGTCAAGATCCTGGGCAAGATGAACGGTGCCGTGGGCAACTACAACGCCCACCTGTCGGCCTGGCCCGACTTCGACTGGGAAGCCTTTGCCAAGAAAGTGGTGGAAACGCCCGAACCGCTCGGCCTGGGCCTGACCTTCCAGCCCTACAGCATCCAGATCGAGCCGCACGACTACATGGCCGAGCTGTTCGACGCCATCGCCCGCGCCAACACCATCCTGATCGACTGGTCGCGCGACGTCTGGGGCTATGTCTCGCTGGGCTACTTCAAGCAGAAGCTGCGCGAAGGCGAGGTCGGCTCCTCCACCATGCCGCACAAGGTCAACCCGATCGACTTTGAGAACGCCGAAGGCAACCTCGGCCTGGCCAATGCCTTGCTACGCCATTTGAGTGAAAAGCTGCCGATCAGCCGCTGGCAACGCGACCTGACCGACTCCACCGTGCTGCGCAACATGGGCGTGGCGATCGGCTACGCCGTACTGGCCTATCAGTCGCTGGCCACCGGCCTGGCAAAGCTGGAGATCAACGAAGCCGCTCTGGCTGCCGACCTGGACGCCTCGTGGGAAGTGCTTGCCGAGCCGATCCAGACCGTCATGCGCCGTTACGGCCTGCCCCAGCCCTACGAGCAACTGAAGAAATTCACGCGCGGCGCGGCCATGACGCGTGAGTTGATGCAGGGCTTCATCCAGAACCTCGACATTCCCGAAACCGAGAAGGAACGCCTGCTGGCCATGACGCCGGCCAATTACACCGGCAAGGCGGCCGAGCTCGCGAAGAGGATTTAACACCCCCTGAGCGGCTGACGCCGCTTCCCCCTATGAGGGGGACAACGCCAGTGGCCCGGCAAAGCCGGTTCCACGGCGTTCCTTGAATAAGTCCCTGCTCCCGAACTGCTATGGCTTTGAAATCTACGGTCTTCAAGGCCAACTTATCGGTCGCCGACATCGACCACGGTTACTACGCCGACCATGCGCTGACGCTGGCCCGGCATCCGAGCGAGACCGACGAACGCATGATGGTGCGTCTGGTGGCTCTGGCCTTGCAGGCGCACCGGCTGCAGACGGTATGCGGCGGCGACGGCACGCTGGCCTTCGGCGCCGGTCTGTCCGATCCGGACGAGCCCGACGTCTGGCTGCGCGACTTCACGGGCCAGACCCGGCTTTGGATCGAAGTCGGCCAACCGGAGGACAAGCCGCTGGCCAAGGCCTGCAACAAGGCCGATGCGGTGGTGGTCTATGCCTTCCACCACGCCGCCGAAGTGTGGTGGCGCGGCATCGAGTCCAAGCTCACGCGGCTGGACAAGCTGGAGGTCTGGCGCGTGCCGACCGAGGTCGCGCAGGCCCTGGCTGGCTTGGCCGAACGCAGCATGCAACTGCAAGCCACGATCCAGGAGGGCGCCCTGATGCTCAGCAACGGCCAGCAGACCATCGAGGTCGAGCCGCTGCGCTGGAAGTAAGTGTCGGCCCCGCGGGGCTCGCTTCACGCCGCCACAGGCAGCGGCGCTTCCAATCGCTCGGCCGCATCGCCTTGGGCGCGCTCGGCGTAGCGGTTGAAGCGCCAGGCTTGCCCTTCCAGGGTGATGCGGCGCCAGGTCTGGCGCTTTTCGGCCGGGCGCATCTCGGTCCAAAGCTGCACCTCATCAAAGGTGCGGCCGCAACCCTTGCACATCTCGTCGCCCTGGCTGGTAGAGCAGATGGCAATGCAGGGCGTATCCGGCGTGCTCTCGTACCACGCCAGCCAGGCCGCCATGGCCTCGGCTGGCATGGAAAACTCGTCCGCTTCCTGCTCGCGGTAGAACACCATCAGTGCGTAGACCTCGGCCAACGCGCGCACCTCGGCGGCCAGCGTGACACCGTCCGGCGACGGCTTTTTGTCGCGCCAGTGGTTGATGGCCGCTTCGATGTCGGTGATGTGGATGCCAGCCATGGAACGGGTTGTGCAGAGGGAGACGGATGATAGCGTCTTTGGCGACATCGCCGCTTCACAGCGGCCGTGAACAAACCCCCAGACGACGCGGGGTTGTTGCTGGCCATGGTTCAATCGGCCGTCCGAAGGGGAGTAGCTCCCGTTTGCAGTGGCCCCCAGCCGCCGCAGGCATCAACAAGTCGTCATCACGAAGTTCGCTTCCGGCTTGTTGGGCAGTGGCGGTCTCCGCCTTTGCCGAGCAAGACCTTCGACTGCAACCTGTGCCCGGGTAGCGTCGAAGCGGCTCCTTGATTCCGGCGAATCATGGCCCGCCATGACGCGTCCGGCGCATGTGAGCCCTGACACAACCCGGAGTCTTTATGGAACTGTTTTCCGCCCCCTGGTGGTCTGCCCTGCTGGCTATCATTCTCATCGACTTGGTGCTTGCCGGCGACAACGCCATCGTGATCGCCCTGGCCGCCCGCAGTCTACCCGCCCACCTGCAGAAGAAGGCCATCGTCTGGGGCACGGTGGGTGCCATTGCCGTGCGCTCGGTCATGACCGTCGGCGTGGTCTGGCTGCTGAAGATCCCGGGTCTCATGCTGGTCGGCGGCCTGGGCCTGCTGTGGATCGCCTATAAACTGCTGGCCGACCAGGAAGACGAAGGCCATGACGGCCCGGTCGCCAGCACCTTCTGGGGCGCCATGAAGACCATCATCGTAGCCGACGCCCTGATGGGCGTGGACAACGTGCTCGGCGTAGCCGGTGCGGCCCATGGCTCCTTTGACTTGGTGGTCATCGGTCTGCTGATCTCCGTGCCCATCGTGGTGTTCGGCAGTTCGGTGGTGCTCAAGCTGGTGGAACGCTTTCCGCTCATCATCCAGCTCGGTGCGGCCGTGCTGGCATTCACGGCGGCCAAGATGGTCGTCGGCGAGCCGATGCTGGATGCGGTGTTCGACCCGCCGGAGCTGATCAACACGGCCGCCCGCTGGCTGGTCTATGGCGCAGCGGTGGTCGGCGTGCTGACCGCCGGCTGGTGGAGCAGCCGGCGCCAGGCCCTCGCTGGCTGAAGCTGGGCGGCAGCGGGTGTATGCTTGCCCGCCATGAAGCTCATCATCAAATGGCTGCTGAGCGCGACCGCCCTGTTGGCGGTCGCCTCGCTCTACAGCGGCGTCGAAGTGCAAAGTTTTGCATCGGCCCTGATTGCCGCCTTCGTCATCAGCTTGTTCAGTGTCGTGCTGCGACCGCTGCTGATCGTGCTGACCCTGCCGGTGACACTGCTCACCATGGGCCTGTTCCTGTTCGTCATCAACGCCGTGCTGTTCTGGGCCGCCGCGTCGGTGCTGGAGGGGTTCCATGTGCAGGGCTTTGGCGCCGCCCTGCTGGGCTCCCTGATTTACTCGGCCTTCGGACTGGTGATCGATTCAGCGCTCGAGCGCCTGTTCCCGTACCAGTGACTCCAACTGGCGCGTCCGGGTGTCGATGATCGATGCCTCGATGTGGTCCACCTTGCCGCCCTGGCGTGCCAGATCCTGCGCCGCCTTGAGCCGGTTGAGCGCCGAGTCGTAGTCGTAATGGGCAGCATGGGCCTCAGCTTCGGCACGAACCCCATTCAGGGTCAGCCCCTGCGCCATGTAGGCCTGCGCGAGCAGCTGCCACGCCTGGGCGTCACGCGGATGCTCCGTCACCCAACTGCGCAACTGCTGGGCCACTGCCCTGGCCTGCCCCTGGGGCGTCAGGCTACGGGCCCACAGGAACAACTCGGAGCGCACGCCAGGTGCTGCCGCGGCACCACCCAGCAAGGCACCGGCGCGCTGCGGGTCGCCGGCCTCCAGCAGGAGTTCAGCCTTCAGCAGGCGCGCCAGGCGCTCCGCGGACTTCTGCCCCTGCACCACGGTGTACAGTCGCTCCAGCAGGCGCGCGGCCTGCGCAAAATCGCGCTGTTTTGATGCCGCCAGCGCCGCGGCATAGAGCACACCCGCCTGCCGGGCCGGTGTATAGCTTGCAAACGAACTGCTCGCCGCTTCGGCAACCACCGCACGCAGACCATCTACCGTCGCATTGCTCAACGTTCGCGCCCGTGCCGCCAGCATGGCATGGGACGGGGTCAACGCCGGTGGCGCCGTGTGCGGCAGCAGCTGCTGCCGACCCTGCATGTCGGCAATCCGCTCCGTCGTCAGCGGATGGCTGCGCAGATAAGGGAAGTCCGAACTGTCGTTGAAGCGGTTGGCCTGCTGCAGTTTCTCGAACATGGTGACGAAACCCTGGGGCTCGAAACCGGCTTGCGTCATGACACCATAGCCCACGCGGTCGGCTTCTCGCTCCATGTCGCGTGAGAAGTTGAGCTGCCCTTGCACCGCCACTGCCTGGCCGCCGGCGATCATGGCGCTGGCAGCCTGCGGATTCGAACTGGCTGCCAGCGCCCCAAGCACCATGGCTGCCATGAGCCAGGGCGTCTGCGTGCTCTGACGGCCTATGAGACGGGCAATATGCCGTTGCGTCACGTGGCTGAGTTCGTGCGCCAGCACCGAGGCCAGCTCGTCCTCACTGCTGACCGCGGCAATCAGGCCGAGGTGCACCCCCAGGTAGCCGCCGGGCAGCGCAAAGGCGTTCACCGTACGGTCACGCCCGAGCGCCACCTCCCAGGCAAAGGCCGACTCCAGCTGGGGCAACAGCTCGCCACGCTGGCGGGCACTCTGCAGCAAACGCTGCCAGATGCCCTGCACGTACTCGCCCAGCACCGGATCGTCGATGTAGTCCGGATCACGGTAGAGCGAACGGGCGATGCGGTCACCCAGACGCCGTTCGGACGCCACGCTCATCTCGGCGCCGTCACCCAATGCAGGCAGCTGGGCGTACAGACGCGTCGGTGCCAACGCCTGAAATGCTATTAATACTATAGCTGTCAACGCTTTCTTCATGCGCTCTGGAGCTCGAAATGCTTCAAATTTGCGAGAGAAAACCCTGCCGATGCGCGCGGCGTTCTGCGAAACAACAGGGCGGACTGATGGCGTGGTCGTGTTTTAACCGATAGAAGGAGCCACTCCCATGACCGTATGATGCAAGAAAACCATGAATGTTTCGTAAAGTTGTCATCCCGATGAGCCCTCTGACCCACTTTGATGCACAAGGCCAGGCCCACATGGTGGACGTGGCCGCCAAGGCCAGCACGCACCGGGTCGCGGTGGCGACCGGGAGTATCAACATGTTGCCCACCACGCTGGCGCTGATCGAATCCGGCACCGCCAAGAAGGGCGATGTGATCGGCATCGCCCGCATCGCCGGCATCCAAGCGGCAAAAAAGACCAGCGACCTGATCCCCTTGTGCCATCC
>CALRMF020000161.1:0-7011 GCA_943369035.1 Curvibacter sp. AEP1-3 | reverse complement strand
CCCCCCGGCACCAGCTTGTTGCAGGGCCGCTCCACGCTCGGCGTGGTGCTGCTGTACGCCTGCTTTGCGGCGCTGTGGATCCTGCTGTCGGACCATCTGCTGGAGCTGGCCCTGGGCAACCCGGACCTGTTGCTGCTCGCCAGCACGCTCAAGGGCTGGCTGTTCGTGGCCGTCACCTCCGGGCTGCTGTACTGGCTGATGCAGCGCCAGCAGCGCGCCCCCGATCAGGCAGCGCCCGCCCGTTCGCGGCGCCGCACCCTGACCATCATCGCGCTGCTGGCCTTGTCGATCGGCACCATCGTGGCGCTGTCGATCTGGCACAGCCTGAGCGAAGAGCGCGCTCGCGCCGCCGCGCAGCTGCAGACCATCGCCGCCGCCAAGGCGCGCGAGATTGCCGGCTGGCACGCCGAGCGCCTGCGCGACGCCGGCTGGGCACAAAAGAGCCAGGGACTGCGCGAGGCCTGGCTGCAGTGGCAGGATGGCCGCCGCGACGCCCAGGGCCTGCGGCTGCGCCAGTTCCTCACCACCTTCTTCGTCAACGACGCCGTCTACACCCGGGTCGAGATCATCGATGTGGACGGACTGCGCCTGTTCGGCTCCGACCTCCGCGCCGCACCGAGCGTGGCGCCGGACGCGAACCAAGCCCCGCCAGTACTGCACCAGGGCGTGCTGGAAGCGCTCACCACCAACCAGGCACTGCGTGTGGGGCCCTGGCGCAACGCGCGGGGCAAGCTGCAAATCTCCTTCATCGCACCGCTGGCTGCCGAGAGCCACCGTCCGGCGGCCGTGGTGCTGCACCACGAGCCGTCCGAGTACCTGCACCCCACGCTGCGCGACTGGCCGGTGCCGCAGCAGACGGCCGAAACCCTGCTGTTTCGCGCCGACGAAGGCGGCGGCGTGTTCATGCTCAGCGCCCTGCGCCATGAACGCGACGCCGCGCTGCGCCTGCACCTGCCGGCCACCCAGCGCGATGTGATGAGCGTGCGCGTCGTACGAGGCGAGGTCCACCCTGGTGCGCTGATCGAGGGGCTGGACTACCGCGGTGTACGCTCCTATGGCGTGGCGCATCGCATCGAGGGCACGGAGTGGTGGCTGCTGGCCAAGCAGGACCGCGCCGAGCTGATGCACGCCGCCCTGATCAAGAGCGCCTGGATGGTACTGGCCGGCACCCTGGCCCTGCTGACGCTGGGCGGCGCGCTCTACCTGCTGGAAGAGCGTCGCCGGCTGGCCGACTCGGTGCGTGAGAACGAAGAACTGCGGCGCATCGAACAGTCGCTGAGCGAGAGCGAGGCCCAGTACCGGCTGCTGGCCGAAAACACCAGCGACGTGCTGTGGCTCTACGACTTGGAACAGGACCACTACCTCTACCTCAGCCCGTCGGTACAGCAACAGCTGGGCTACGCGCCACAGGAGATGCTGGCGCTGTCGCTCGACCAGGTGGTCTGCACCGAAGAGCTGCCGCGGCTGCGTGCCGGGCTGGCGCGCCGTCTGCAGGCCTTTGCCGCCGGCGACGAATCCCGCCGCACGCTGTCGCACGAGACCACCCACCGCCACAAGGATGGCCACAAGGTGCCGCTGGAAATCGTCAGCACCCTGGTGGCGGATGAGCAGGGCCGCGTCACCCGCCTCATGGGCATCTCGCGCGACATCTCGCAGCGCCGGCAGGCCCAGGCGCAGCTGATCCAGCTGTCGCAGGCCATCGAGCAGAGCCCGGCCAGCGTGATCATCACCGGGCTGGACGGCCGCATCGAGTACGTCAACCAGGCCTTCGAGCGCATCAGCGGCTACACCCGCAGCGAGGTACAGGGCCGCACGCCCGCGCTGCTGCGCTCGGAACGCAGCCCGGCCGAGGTCTACCCGGCCATGTGGGCCGCGCTGCAGGCCGGCCAGGCCTGGACCGGCGAACTGATCAACCGCCACAAGAGCGGGCGCGACTATGTGCTGAACATGAACGTGGCGCCGGTGCGCAACCCGGACGGGCAGATCACCCACTACCTGGCGGTGCAGCTGGACGTGACGGCGCAGAAGGATGCCGAGCAGCTGGCCCACCAGCTGGCCTGGTTCCACCCGCTGACCAACCTGCCCAACCGGCACCGGCTGCTGCTGGACCTGCAGGAGATGTTGCAGGCGCACGGCCGCACCGGCGAGATCGGCGCCCTGCTGCTGCTCAACCTGGACCGCTTCCAGACCGTCAACGACGCCCTGGGCCACGCCACCGGCGACCAGCTGCTCAAGCAGGTGGGCGAGCGGCTGGGCCGGCTGCTGCCGGCCAATGACCGGCTGGCGCACCTGAGCGCCGATGAATTTGCCGTGCTGCACCACTGCGGCGCCACCGATGTCGAGGCCGCCTCGGCCCAGGCCCTGCGACTGGCCCAGGCGCTGCACGAGCAGCTCGACCCCGCGTTCACGCTCGACCACGGTGACCCGCTCTCCGTCAGCGGCTGCATCGGCATTTCGCTGCTACCCAAGACCGCCGGCGAGTCGCCGGTCGACATCCTGCGCCGCGCCGACACCGCGCTGCACCGCGCCAAGGACGCCGGCGCTCGCCAGACTGCCTTCTTCGACGCCTCGATGGAACAGCTGATCATGCAGCGCTTCGCCATCGAGCAGGACCTGCGTCGCGGCGTGGTGGCCAACGAGTTGCGGCTCTACCTGCAACCCCAGGTCGACGCGTCGGGCCGCATGGTCGGCGCCGAGGCACTGGTGCGCTGGCAGCATCCGGTGCACGGCCTGATGACGCCCGGCAGCTTCATCCCGGTGGCGGAAGAAAGCGAGCTGATCACCGAGGTGGGCCGCTGGGTGCTCAAGCGCGTCTGCCAGCACCTGGGTGAGCTGCGGCACGACGGAATGGCGCTGCCGATCTCGGTCAACGTCAGCCCGCGCCAGTTCCACCAGCCCGGCTTCGTGCATGTGGTGCAGGACATGCTGCAGGCCCATGGCGCCGCGGCGACCGACCTGGTGATCGAGATCACCGAGGGCATCGTGATGGACCAGATGGACAGCGTGGTGCGCAAGATGGCGCACCTGCACAGCATCGGCGTGCGCTTCTCGCTGGACGACTTCGGCACCGGCTATTCGTCGCTGGCCTACCTCAAGCGCCTGCCCATCCACGAACTGAAGATCGACCGCAGCTTCGTGCAGGACGCGCCGAACGACCCGAACGACGCCGCGCTGGTGGAAGCCATGCTGTCGGTGGCGCGCCACCTGCGCCTGAAGGTGGTGGCCGAAGGCGTGGAGACCGCCGCGCAGGCCGATTTCCTGAACGCGCACGGCGACGTGGTGCAGCAGGGCTATCTGCACGGCCGCCCCGAGCCGGCTGAAGACCTGCTGGCGCGCTGGCGTGCCAGCCAGGCCCCGGCGGCCTGAGCGCGAGCAACGTCCATCTGCGCGGACGGCGCGCGGTCAGCGCGGCTTGCGCGCCACCACGGTGCAGAAGCGCTTGACCGTGTCGCCCGGCGCCTCGAACGTACTCAGTTCGTGGTGCAGCAGCTCCCAGCCGGCAAAACGGTGTGGCAACTCATCCGCCGGAAACAGGCAATGCGCCTGCGGCTCGAACATGGCCATGTAGGTCGTGCCCTCGACCAGCACGTTGACCGCCGCCACGCCACCGGGGCGCACATGGCGCTGCAGCGCGTCCAGCACACGCCGCGCCGTGGCGCAGTCGAAGAACATCAGCAGGCCGATGGACACCACGGCGTCGTAGTCGGTGCTGATGTCATAGGCGCGCAAATCGGCCTGGGCCGCCAGCACCGGCACCGCCTCGCGGGCAGCGCGCTGCTGGATGTGGGCAATGGCCGCCGCGCTGGCGTCGAGTGCCATCACACGGCAGCCGCGCGCGGCCGCTGCAAACGCCAGGTTGCCCATGCCGCAGCCGAAGTCCAGCACCTCGCCTTGCAGATGCGGCAAGGCGAGGTGCTCAAACGGGTTGAGGGCCAGCGCATCCGGCGTGGCGCCCTGGCTGAACTGGCGGTCGAAGAAGGCGATGCTGTGGTTCATGCGGAATGGCTTCAGCGCCCCGCGCGCGGTGCCCGCTGCGCGCCGGAGCCGGCGCTACTTGCCCAGCTGCGTGGCGAGCAGATCGAAGAAGCGCTTGTAGAACTGTTCATCGGCCACCGTCTTGCCGGCCACCTTGACCAGCGTGTCGGTGCTCTTGCCCCAGGGCATGGCAATGCCGCCGCCAGGCACGCTCAGGCTGGCCGCGCCGGAGGTCTTGCGCAACTCGTACGTGGTCTCCACTGCATTGGCGTAGACCGTGGCACCGCCCTTGTTGGGCATGCAGACCACCGAGATGTCGATGGTGACGTAGTTGTCGTCGTCGGGCTGGAAATCCTTGATGGCGCGCACGTTCTGCACATAGACCAGCTCCAGCCGGTAGCCCTGGCTCAGCAGGGTGCGCTGGGCCGCCTCGCAGGCCTCGACCTCGCCTTGCGCCACGTGGCGGAAGTACGGGGTCTGCTGGGTGAACTTCTCATCCTGGTAGACCGAGGGAGTGCTGCAGGCGGCCAGCAGCGTGGCGCTCAACACAAGCGCGATCTGGGCAAGGGGACGACGGAGCGGATTCATGTCAGCTGGTTTCTCTGGTGGACGATGCAGGTGTGCCCGCCGTCATTGTGCCCGCTGGCGGATGACCAGGGCAACACCGCCCAGGATGGCCGCCGAGGCCAGCAGCAGGCGCAGCGTGAGCGGCTCGCCCAGCCAGACAATGCCGCCCAGCGCCGCGATCACCGGCACGCTGAGCTGCAGCGTAGCCGCCGAGGTGGCCTTGAGTTGCGGCAGCGCCGCGTACCAGATGGCGTAGCCCAGGCCCGAGGTGATGGCACCGGAAGCGATCGCGTAGAGCGCCCCCGCGGTGTCCACCTGCGCACGGTGGATGAACAAGAGACTCATGACGAGTGCCAGCGGCACCGTGCGCACGAAGTTGCCTGCCGTCACGCGCAGCGGGGCACCCGTGCCCTTGCCCCGCAGCGAATACACACCCCAGGCCACGCCGGCAGCGATCATCAGCAGCGCGCCGCCCAAGGGTGGTGCCGACAGGCCCGGCAGCAGCAAACCCACCAGCCCCGCCAGCGCCAGCCCGAGGCCGAGCCACTGCAGCGCGGCAAAACGCTCGCCCTTAAAGAAACCCCAGCCGATCATGCTGGCCTGCACGGCGCCGAAGAGCAAGAGCGCACCGGTGCCGGTGGGCAGCGTGAGGTAGGCAAAGGAAAACGCGGCGGCGTAGGCAAAGAGCGCACAGGCGGAGGGCCAACTGCCGCGGCCGGTCGCGTCACGGCGGGTGAATTGCACCAGCGCCCACAGTACGAGGGCGCCGGACGCGAGGCGCAGGGTGGTGAAGCTGGCGGCATCGATGGTGGTGTGGACCAGCGCGGCGCGGCACAGCAGGGAGTTGCCGGCAAAGGCGAACAAGGCCACAGTCGTGAGACTCAATATTCGCAGAGCGGACATCTTGTCTCCGGCTCCTTTACCAAGGGTCCGCGCCAATCACACCTCTAACTTCTCTACGAACCTTTTCGTCAAATCTCTCAGCAAAGCTCGTGAAAATTGAAAGATATCCTGCCAGGGTTCGCTTTGTAATCTTCTCGCTTGATCCGTGAACGATTTTGTTGCGTAGCTCATTGAAGGTCTTGAGCTTTGCCTTGACCTGCTTGTTACTGGTCCGCTGCCATGAAACACCGTCAAGGATCTTTGGGTAGCCAATCGAGCTAAAGAGTTTGGTGATGTTTTGCTCGTTGGGGTTTCCCTTGGTGTTTGCGGCCTCTGTCAAAACGGAAATGTCTTTCACCTTTCCATTTAAGGTAATGCGCGCCACCTCATTAAATAGATCAACGACATAACCTTGTAGATGCGCCGACAAAAGCGCAACACCAGCGCTATTTAGGGCCTGCACCTCCGGGGGGCGACCTGGTCGAGGAGGCGACACCAAATGTTGAACCACTTGGGCAACGCTTTGGAGATTTTGACCTCCGGAGCTAAGCGCTGCCTCGGCATTCTTCAGTCTCGTGAGAGCACCATGCGCGTCAACCAGCTGCGCAACTTCTTTTAGACGCTCTCGAAAATCAATCAATGCTTGCGATGGCATGGTGTCTCCCTAAATGCGTATCGAAAGTTTCGGTCTAATGCATTGCTAAGGCAATGGCGCTCCGTACACCCACACGGGCTTCCCCTGCGCCCCCTCCAGCTTGACCAGCGGCGTCAGGCCCACGGCCTCAAACTCCAGGCTCACCAGGTACGCCCCGGGTTTGAGTTCGGCCCGCGCCTTCTCGATGGCGCGCGGCATGCTCTCGGGCCGCTGGAACAGGTAGACCAGGCCGTAACCTGACCAGTCGGCCTGCCAGATATCGCCCCGCTGCACCTGCGCCCACGGGCAGCGGCGCGCACACAGCCAGGCCAGCGGGCGGCGCCATTCCAGGCCGTGCAGCTCGGCCAGCGGGTAGGCCTGGCGCAGCGCCTCCAGGCCGTGGCCGAGGCCGCAGCCGGCGTCCAGCACACGTGCGCCCGCCTCCAGCGGCGCGACGGTGGGCAGTTCGTTCAGCGCGTCAGGCGGGGTGGGAAACAGCGGCGCATCGCGCCAGGCGTTGAGCGGATAGATCAGCGCCAGCAAGGCCAGCGGCAGCAGCCAGCCCCAGGCCGGCAGTGCGAGGCCGACGGCCAGCGCGGCCGAAAGTGGAAAGCCCAGGCCGATGATGAGGCGGCGCCACCAGGTGGCGCCAAGCAGGCTAAGCAGCACGCCCGCGCCCGAGGCCAATGTGAGTGCGTACACCACAGCCAAGCCGGCGCGCAAGCCTACGAGGAACAGCAGCCAGGCCAGTGCCCAGGCCAGTAACGCCGGGAGCGGCCAAGGCAGGCGACTGATCATGGTGACGGTGGCCGCTTACATCCGAGAGGTCAGTGGCCGTTGCCGCGCAGGCGGTCGATCAGGCCGTTGAGTTCGTCTAGCGAGCCGAACTGGATGCTGAGCTCGCCCATTTCCTCGATGCGGCCGTGGCGCTTGACGCGCTTCTTGACGCGCAC
>CALRMF020000160.1:0-7017 GCA_943369035.1 Curvibacter sp. AEP1-3 | reverse complement strand
GTTCTTGGTCGGGTTGTCGATGTAGTCGCGGTAGGTCAGCGCCGAGTTGGCGCCGGTCTGCTGGTCGATCTTGGTGTAGCCGATGAGGGTCTTGAGCGTGGCGCCGGCGTCCAGGCCCTGGTCGTGGCGCAGGTTCAAGCTCTGCCGGTCATAGGCCGTCTTCTCGCGCCAGCCGTCGGTGTGCGTCAGGTTGGCACCGATGCGCACCGCCCCCTCGCCCGTGCCGGTGGTGCCGTCGAGCAGCAGGCGCTGCCAGCCGAAGCTGCCCAGCTCACCGGTGACCGAGGCCCCCGGCTTGGCCGCCGGCACGCGCGACAGCACGTTGACGATGCCGGCGATCGCGTCCGAACCATAGAGCGCCGAGCCCGGCCCCTTGACGACCTCGATGCCGCCAGCCTGCGGGATGTTGGTCTCGTACAGGCCGTTGTGGTTGAAGAAGCCGGTGGCGCGGGTCGGTATGCCGTCCTCCAGGAAGAGGTAGACCGGGCTGGTGGTGAAGGGCTGGCGGATGGCGGTGGTGTGGCCTTCCCCGTTGGTCACCGCCACGGCAGCACCCGGCACCTGGCCGATGATCTGCTGCGGGTGCATGGGGCCGGTCTGCCGGATGGCCTCGGCGCTGATCACGCCGACCGAGGCCGGTGACTTCATGAGCTGCGTCTGTTCCCGGCTGCCGGTGATGGTGACGGTGGTGAGCACGGACGGCTCGGTGACGGCCTGCGTATCGGGCAGGTCGGAAGGGGGGGCGATCTGCGCCTGCGCGGGCAGGGACAGACCGAACGCCATGGCACCGGCCATGGCTATGCAGTGGGTGTTCACAAGTCAAACTCCGGAATGCGTCAGTCTTGCGACGCGCTTCGTACGGCGAAGGCGTCGGCACGTTCATGGCGTTCAGGAGGCAGCGGGTGGACCGCGCGGCAGCGCGGCAGCGGGCGTGACAGTGGAGAAGAAAAGTGCCTGCGCGTCCGGTGGAGCCAAACCAGATTCCGCATTGAAGAAGTGCATAGAAGCCGCGGGCGGCGGCCCCAGCCGTTCAGCGACGAGCAGGCAAAACGGGCAATGATCCAGTGAAGGCACGACGCCCGGCCCTTCAGGGGCGGTCGTGCCGGAGGCATTCGGGTCGGACGGCGCGGCGGACGCCACGTCCAGCCAGCGCGGCCCTTCAGAGGTGCAGACCTCGATCGTCGACGGCACCGCCCCGGCCTGGCTGGCCAGGGCGCGCGACACCGTGGGCGCCAGCGCGCCCAGCAACAGCACGGCCACGGCCAGCCACAGGCCCGGGCGGAAAGCGCGCCAGCGATTCATGCCGCGAGGTCGGAACAAGGTCGGTGCGGAGTCGCTCAGTGCTTCATGCCGTGGCCATGGCCACCGCCCTGACTCATGTCCTTCTGGGCCGCGGCATTGAGCGGACGGGCGGGCACCTTGAGCTCCAGCGTCTGGCGCTTGCCGTCACGGCCTTCGACCACCAGGGTCAGCGGCACCTGGTCACCCTCTTTCACCTGGGCCTTGAGGTCCATCAGCATGACGTGGTAGCCGCCGGGTTTGAGTTCCACCATCTTGCCGGCCGGCAGCGCCAGGCCAGGCACGGCGCGCATCTTCATGACTTGGTCGACCATGGCCATCTCGTGGATCTCCACGACGCCCGCCGCAGGCGACTTGGCTTCGACCAGCTTGGCGTCCTGGGCCGAGACGATCTGCATGAAGGCGCCGGTGGCTTTCTGTTGCGGCACGGTGGCGCGCACCCAGGCGTCCTTGACGCTGACCTGGGCGTGCGCGGCGGCGCCCAGGGCGAGCGCGGCGAGGGTGAGGGCTATGCGTTTCATGGTGAGTCCTTTCTGTGACATGAAAATGAAAAGTGAATCTGTGCAGGGCTTACCAGCTCAGTGACCTGGTGTTGTCTCGAAACAATGCGTCGCCGGAGAGCTTGCGGTTGCTGACCTGCAGGCCGGGCAGCAGATCGGCCTCTGCCACACCGTGGTGCTTCATGCAGTTGGGGCAGACCAGCACGACGGCGCCTTTTTGCATCAGCTCCCGCAGCATCTGCTGCTGGGCCGCAAACTGGTCGGCATGCGCCCGCGACCCCAGCAGCACGCCGCGGTCGTTGAGGAACACCGTCAGCGGGTGACCGTTCTCATGCTGGTGCAGGCCGAAGGTCAACCCCATGCCGGCGCGGGCCGGCTCGTCGGTGGTGAGGTTGATGAACAAGGGGTCGGTGTCGCCCGCATGCGCGGGCAGGGCCGCGCCGATCAGCAAGGCGCAGGCCAGCAAGAAACGCTGGAAGAAGATCATGTCAGTCCCAAGCGTGCACAGGGCACGCACGCGGCAGGGGAAAGCCCCGCCTTGATCAAACAAATTGGCCTTCAGCCCTTATCCAAAGGGCGTCAGATGCTACTGAATTGATAGCTTAGGACAGTGCCGGCGGCCCACGCGCCGGCAATGGTGCGGCCGTGCGGCCGGCAATGGGGGCAGCGGGAATGGGACGCAGGGCATGCGCCAGCGGCTGCTGCGGTTCGACCTGCAACTGCAGTGCCGGCGGCGGCGCGCTGCTGCTGATCAGGCACAGCGGACAGTCCAGCGTGTGGCCGGCAGAAGACGGCGCTCCGTCATCGCTGGTCACCAGCTTGACCGCGCCCCCGGCGGAGCAGACCAGCTCCATGGCCTGCGGCTTGACGATCGGCGA
This sequence comes from Curvibacter sp. AEP1-3, assembly GCA_943369035.1. Taxonomy (GTDB): domain Bacteria; phylum Pseudomonadota; class Gammaproteobacteria; order Burkholderiales; family Burkholderiaceae_C; genus Hylemonella. Next base: position 4,340 of record CALRMF020000160.1, on the reverse strand, counting down.
AGCGATCGCCGCGCCGAGCGCGAGCGCGAACCACACCAGCACGAAGCGGGCAAGGACGTGGGCGCGGCGCAGGGTCTGCATGAGCCGGATTATGACAGCCCGCTAAGCGACGCATGGAGGTTTGAACCAGGAACGCCGTGGATCCGGGTTCGCCGGGCCACTGGCGTTGCCCCCTGCAAGGGGGAGGCGAAGCACCGCATGCGTAGCCTGGGGGTGTTCAAAACCTTGGCGTCCGCCGCTCCCGCAGCGAGGCCACACCCTCGTGCACATCGGGGCCGCCAAAGCCCATGAACTCGAGCGCCAGCGAGGTGTCGAAGGACGGGCCGGCCTGACGCAGCCAGTTGTTGAGGGCGTACTTGGTCCAACGGATCGCGCTCTGGCTGCCGGCGGCCAGCTGGTCGGCCACGGCGTAGGCGCGGGGCAGCAGCTCGGCCTCGTCCACCGCCAGCGACACCAGGCCGATGCGCTCGGCCTCTTCGCCGCTGACCGGCTCGCACAGCATCAGGTAGTACTTGGCCTTGGCCATGCCGCACAGCAGCGGCCAGACGATGGCCGCGTGGTCGCCGGCCGCCACGCCCAGGCGGGTGTGGCCGTCGACGATCTTGGCGCCCTTGCTGGCGATCGAGATGTCGGCCAGCAGGCCGGCCACCAGACCGGCGCCGACCGCCGGGCCGTGCATGGCACTGACGATGGGCTTGTCGCAGTTGATGACGTTGTAGACCAGGTCGCGCGCCTCCTTCCAGACGCGGCTGCGCACCGCGAAGTCGCGCGCCATGTCCTGCACCAGCGCCAGGTCGCCGCCGCCGGAGAAGCCCTGGCCCTCGCCGCGCAGCACGGCGCAACGCACCGAATCGTCGGCACTGACGTCGCGCCAGATCTCGGTCAACTCGCGGTGGCCGTGGTGGTCGGCCGTCGGCAACTTGCCGTTGAGGGCCTTCATCTGGATGTCGAGCACGGCGCCGCCGTCGCCGCGGCGCGTGATGTTCAAGGTCTGGTAGCGGCTGTAGTCCATGCCGTTGTCTCCTGCTTGTGGTTATGGCGTCATTCTGCAGGCATTTCCCGCCCGCGCCGTCGAGCTGCGCCACCCCACTGTCTTGACTTGTGTCAAAGACGTGGCCCGCTGGCAGGCGCATAGTTGGTGTATTCCAACGGAGAACTGCATGAGCACCCAATTGACCGCCCCTTTCAAGAAGCAACTGCAGGAGCAGCGCGCCAGCCTGCTGGCCCAGATCGCCAGCCTGCGTGGCGGCACCATCGGCCGTGTCGAAGCCTCGGCCGAGCACTTTGGCGAGCGCAGCGAGGATTCGCGCGCGCAGATGGCCACCGAACGCGAGCTGGAATTCACGCTCGATGCGCGCGAGAGTGCCGAGCTGGACGCCATCGACGCCGCGCTCAAGCGCATTGAGGACGGCGTCTACGGCGTGTGCACCGACTGCGGCGTCGACATCCCGGCCGCGCGCCTGCATGCCGCGCCCGAAACGCCGCGCTGCATCGACTGCCAGGACAAGTTCGAGCACAGCCACGGGCGCGCTGCCTGAGACCCGGCCGCGCTCAACCATTTCAACCGACACGACACACCACGGAGGAACCTATGTCTACCTACCACGCCATCGTCTGGCTCGACCGCTCGGAAGCGCACGTCATCATGTTCGACCGCGAGCATGTCGAGGCGCAGCGCATCAAGTCGCGCAGCACCCACAAGGCCACCGGTGGCCACACCGGCTCGCACCAGGGTTCCGGCCGCGGCCCGGGCGCGCAGGGGCACCACAGCCCGGCTGGCGGTCACAACAGCTCGGATGAGAACTACTACCACGCCGTGGCCGAGTCGCTCAAGGGCGTGCACGAGATCCTGGTGACCGGCCCGGCCCAGGCCAAGGACGAGTTCAAGGCGCATTGCGAGCGCCATGACAAGGACATCGCCAAGGCCATCGTCGGTGTGGTCAGCAGCGACCACCCGAGCGACGGCCAGCTGGTCGCCATGGCCAAGGAGTACTTCCTCAAGCACGACCGCATGCAAGGCCTGGCCTGAGCCGTGCGCCCATGAAGAACGGGGGCCGGTGTGACCACCGGCCCCCGTTGTCTTTGGGACGGGCGCAGCGTCAGCCGCCTTCGGTCTTCAGACCCGCGCTACGCCACTCGGGAAAACCGCCGCGGAACCAGTAGACCTTGGTGTAGCCGGCCTTGAGGGCCGCATGACTGGCCTTGAAGCTCTTCCAGCATTCGGCACCGTTGCAGGCAAAGATGAGCTCGGCGCCGCGCTCGCCGGGCAGCTTGGCCAGGTCGAACTGGTCCTGTTTGGCATCGAAGTCGGCTTCCTTGGCGCTCTTCTCCACATAGGGCACCAGCTTGGCGCCCGGCACGCGGCCGGCCTTGAACTCGGTCTCGGTGCGGGTGTCGATGTAACTGGCGCCGCGTTGCATCAACTGCACCACGGTCTTGGCATCCACCACGCTGGCACCGGGCAGGCTGCGCGGAGTGAAGTAGCCCAGGGTGGACACGTAGTCAAAGGCGGCCGCCGTCTGCGGCATCGCCTTGGCGTTCTCGGCCCGCAGCAGGCCGGCGGCGGCCAGCGCCTCGCTGAGCGAGGCATTCAACGCCTCGGGCGTGGGGCGCACACCGTCGCGGATGGCCACGCTCAGCCCTGGCACCGGCTTGGATTCGAGCACCACCTTGAGCGGCTCGCCGGCCGCCACCCAACGCTCGTACAGCGCACGCTCGACCACCACCACGTCGCAGCGACGCAGTTGCAGGCAGGGCAGCAGCGCTTCCTGGTAGCGGGTCTCGTAGAGCGCGCCGAAGTGGCGCTTGATCGTGGTGTTGGCGGCATTCACCTCGCCACGCAGCAGGTAGGTGACCACGCTGTCCTGCAGCGGGAGGCCCAGGCGCTTGCCGGCCGCCTGCGCCAGGTTGCCGACCGCGCTGTCCTTGGGCGCCACCAGCACGGCCTGGATCGGCTTGTCCAGCCCGAGCACCGGGGTGTAGCCGTAGCGCACCGCGCTGCCAATGACGTGCGCCGGTGCGACGAAGATGTCCTGGATGCGCGAGCGGGTGGCCTGCAGGTCGGCGGTGGCATCGTTGGACAACGTCACCGTGACGCCCGCCACCCGCTCCTTGCGCAGCGCCTGTTCCAGCGCGGTTTTCCAGGCACCATAGGCCGCCGCACGCGACTGCTCACCGCTGTCGCCCGGATTGACCAGCACCCGCAAGGTGCCCGGCGCCGCCGTCTGCGCCTGCGACACGCCCGCAGCCAGCATGGCCAGCAGCAGGCTGGCACCGTGGATGCTCCATTTCCAGTTCAGTTTCATGGCAACGCTCTCCCTGGCCATTGGACATGCGGACGACTTTAACCGAGCGAGGTGATCGTCTGCTCGATGGCGCCGAAGACGGACTGGCCGTCGCGCCCCTTCATCTCGATGCGGATGGTGTCACCGAACTTCATGTAGTCGGTCGACGGCTTGCCGTCCTGGATGGTCTCGATGGCACGTTTCTCGGCGATGCAGCTGTAGCCCTTGGTCCATTCCTGCTTGCCGTTCACCTCGGTGGCGCGGTTGCTCACCGTGCCCGAGCCGATGATGCTGCCGGCGCGCACATTGCGCGTCTTGGCCAGATGGGCAATCAACTGGCCGAAGTGGAACGTCATCTCGCTGCCGGCCTCGCACATGCCGACGGTGCGGCCGTTCCAGACGCTCTGCAGCGTCAAGTGCACGCGGCCGGTCTCCCAGGCCTCGCCCAGTTCGTCCGGCGTCACCGCCACCGGGCTGAAGGCGGTCGCCGGCTTGCTCTGCAGGAAACCGAAGCCCTTGGCGAGCTCGTCGGGAATCAGGTTGCGCAGGCTGACGTCATTGGCCAGCATCACCAGACGGATGCCGTCGAGCGCCTGCTCGGGCGTGGCCCACATGGGCACGTCGCCGGTGACCACCGCCACCTCGGCTTCGAAGTCGATGCCGTGCGCCTCGCTCACGCACACCACATCGTCACAGGGCCCGAGGAAGTCGTCGCTGCCGCCCTGGTACATCAGCGGGTCGGCGTAGAAGCTGGCAGGCACTTCGGACTTGCGCGCCAGGCGCACCAGCTCGACATGGTTGATGTAGGCCGAGCCGTCGGCCCACTGGTAGGCGCGCGGCAACGGCGCCATGCACATGTGCGGATCAAAGGGAAAGGCATGGCGAGCCTTGCCCTGGTTCAAGGTGACATACAGGTCCTGCAGCTGGGGCGACAGGAAGTTCCAGTCATCCAGTACCTGCTGCAGATGGTTGGCAATGCCGGTCGCATAATGCGCGGTGCTCAGGTCGCGCGAGACGACCACCAGTTGCCCATCGCGCGAGCCGTCCTTGTAGGTT
>CALRMF020000159.1:0-7037 GCA_943369035.1 Curvibacter sp. AEP1-3 | reverse complement strand
ACTGGAAGTAGTTCCACTGGTTGGAGGCCTCCGTCTTCTTGATGGCCGCGTTGTTCTTGTACAGGCCGGCGTTGGCCTGGGTGGCGCCGCCCATGTAGGCGAAGATGGCGCCCACCGTGGCGATGATGGCCGTGAACATGGCGATCTGGTTGGTCATGCCGCTGCCGTGGTCGCCATGCCCTTGCGTAGCGTGTTCGAGTTCGTGGTCGTGCGGGCCATGCACGTGAAAGCCGCCTCCGGACATGAAAGACTCCTCTAGATTGCCGTGTTGGTGTAAGTTACAAAACTGAAGTGCAAACCGCTGGCAGCCACATGGCGTTCACGCCGTGTCTCCTGCCATTCGGGGCCGAATTGTGGCGCAAAGGCGTCGCCGTCGAAGTCGGCCTCGATCTCGGTGACCACCGCGGTGCTCGCCAGCGGCAGGGCCTGGCGGTAGATGTCGGCGCCGCCGATGACCCAGGCGTCGCTCACGTCACCGCACAGGCGGATCGCCTCGTCGAGCGAATGCGCCACGCGCGTGCCCTCGGCCTGCCAGTCCATCTGCCGCGTCACCACCACATTGTTGCGCCCCGGCAGGGGGCGAAAGCGCGGCGGCAACGATTCCCAGGTCTTGCGGCCCATGATGACCGGGCAACCCAGCGTGGTGCGCTTGAAGTGCGCCAGGTCCTCCGGCAGGTGCCAGGGCATGACGCCGTCCTTGCCGATGGCGCCGTTGGCAGCGCGGGCGTAGATCAGGTGCAGTTTCATGCGGTCGTTCCTCGGGTGCGTGGCGGCAGCAGCACGGCCGCGATGGCCGCCATGACGAAGGCGATGGCCACGTAGTCCTGCCAGTGCGGCCATTCGCCGACGATCAGCGTGGCGCTGAGCGTGCCGATGAGCGGAATCGCCATGATGCTCATGGCGCTGGTGGCGGGCGGCAGGTGGCGCGCCAGGCCGGACCACAGCGTCTGGGCGAAGCCGTAGTTGATGAAAGCGCCGTAGGCCGGGCTGGCCCACATCGCGGTGCTGAACTGCCAGCTCGGCCAGGGTTCGCTCACCAAGGCGATCAGCCACAGGCAGGCCGCGGTGAGGATCATCATCCAGATCGTCAGCGTCTCGACGGGCAGCGTGAGGTGGGCGCGGCGCACCATCAGCGTGCCGATGGCCCAGCACACGGCGGCGATCTCCATCCAGACGATGCCCAGGGGCCGGCCGCTCAGTGCCGTGAACTCTCCCGATGTCAGCAAGGCAATCGTGGCCAGCACCGCCAAGGCCGCGAAGGCCACCCGGCGCGTCAAGCGCTCACCCAGGAACAGTACGCCAATCAGTACCGTCCAGACCGGCATGGTGAAACCCAGGATGGCGGCGCGGCCCGAGGCCAGTTCCTTCACCCCCAGGATGGACATGGCATGCCAGCCCAGCATGTTGGGGATGCCGATGCTCACCACCGTCTTCCATTCCGTGCCCTGCGGCAGCATGCGCAAGCCACGGGCGCGGTACCAGCTGTAGAGGAAGAGCGCGCCGCAGCTCATGGTGAGCGCGCGGAAGTACATCGGCGAGAGTTCGCGCAGCGAGTACTTCATCATCGGCCAGTTGATGCCCCACATCAACGTGAGGGCGACCAGGGCCAGCAACTGGCGGCGGTTGATCACGCTGTCACCGGAGCGCCGCTCACACCGCCACCGGCGCCTTGATGGCCGGGTGGCACTGGTAGTCCAGCACCTCGAAGTCCTCGTACTGGTAGTCGAAGATCGACTCCGGGCGGCGCTTGATGTGGAGCAGCGGGTAGGGGTAGGGCGCACGGCTCAACTGCAGCTCCACCTGCTCGTGGTGGTTGCTGTAGATGTGGCAGTCGCCGCCGGTCCAGATGAAGTCACCGACACCCAGGTCGCACTGCTGCGCCACCATGTGGGTGAGCAGGGCGTAGCTGGCGATGTTGAACGGCACGCCGAGGAAGATGTCGGCACTGCGCTGGTAGAGCTGGCAGCTTAAGCGGCCGTCGGCCACGTAGAACTGGAAGAAGGCGTGGCAGGGCATGAGCGCCATCCTGTTCAGCTCGGCCACGTTCCAGGCGCTGACGATGATGCGGCGCGAATCGGGGTTGCTCTTGAGGGTCTTGATGACCTCGGCGATCTGGTCGATGTGCCCGCCGTCCGGCGTCGGCCAGCTGCGCCACTGCACTCCGTAGACCGGGCCCAGGTCGCCGTCGGGCTTGGCCCACTCGTCCCAGATCGTCACGCCGCGCTCGCGCAGCCAGTTGTTGTTGCTCGAGCCGGTGAGAAACCACAGCAGTTCGTAGATGATGGACTTCAGGTGCACCTTCTTGGTGGTCACCAGCGGGAAGCCTTCATTCAGGTCGAAGCGCATCTGGTGGCCGAACACGCTGCGCGTGCCGGTGCCTGTGCGGTCGGTCTTGGTCACGCCCGTGGTGTACACGTGGCGCATGAAGTCTTCGTACTGGGAGCGGATGGGGCGGGAGGTCATAGCGTGGTGATTTTCCTACAAGTCGCATCCTTTGCCCGGGAGGCGTTCGCAGGCGGCGCAAAAGTGTCATCCGGCGCCCGTATAGTCAGAGCCGGTGCCGTCAGTATTTCAAAAAAACAGCTTCAGGGAAGAACCTCGATGTCCGCCATCCTCACCTCGTCATCCGCTGACGGCGAACGCCGCCAGACCGAGCGCAGAGCTTTGAGCGTGCGCGTGCGCTTTACCTTGGCGGGGCGGCCCGAGATGGAGGTGCGCTCGGTGGACATCAGCGCCACCGGCATGAGCGTGGTGGTTGACCTCAACCTGGCGCTGTCCACTGCCTGCAGCGTGGCGTTCGGCCTGTCGCAGGCCGACGGCACTCAGTACAAGGTCGCGCTGTCGGCCAGCGTGGCGCACAGCACCTACAGTGGCCAGCGCATGGGCTTCGTCACTGGCCTGCAGTTCAGGAACGTGCCATCCGACACGCAAAGCGCGCTGGCGCGCTACGTCAAAGGCTGAAGCGGCTTGCTCAGCCCTTGAGCACCCGGTTCGGGTTCATCAGGTTGTGCGGGTCCAGCGCCTGCTTGATGGCGCGCATCATGCCCAGTGCCACCGGCGACTTGTGGTGCACCAGCTTGTCGGCTTTCAGGCTGCCGATGCCATGTTCGGCCGAGATCGAGCCGTTGTAGCGGTCCACCACGTCGTACACCAGCGCGTTCATCGGCGCCTCCTCTTCGTTGAGGAAGCGTGCCTGGTCGTCCCCTTCCGGGGCCTGCACGTTGTAGTGCAGGTTGCCGTCGCCCAGGTGGCCGTAGGTCACCAACCGCGCGCCGGGGAAACGCGCCAGCAGCAGGGCATTGGTCTCGTTCACGAACTCGGGGATGCGCGAGACGTTGATGGAAATGTCGTGCTTGATGTTCAGGCCTTCTTCGGCCTGCGCCAGCGGGATGCTCTCGCGGATGTGCCACAGTGCGTGGGCCTGCGCCATGCTCTCGGCCACCACGGCATCGCTCACGCAACCGGCCTCCATGGCGGCTTCCAGCAGGCGCTCGAAGCAGTCGCGCGCATGGGCCTCCGATTCATTGTCCGAGTTCTCCAGCACCACGCACCAGGGCGACTCCTGCCAGAACGGCACGCGCTGCTGCGGAAAGTGCTTGGCCACCAGGCTGAGGGCGAACTGGCCCATGACTTCGAAGCCGGTCAGGCCGGCGCTAAGAAACTGGTGCGCCAGCCCCAGCAGCTGCACCGCCGCTTCCAGCGAGGGCACGGCTGCAAAGGCGGTCAGTTGGGCCTTCGGGCTGGGGTAAAGCTTCATCACAGCGCCGGTGATCACGCCCAGCGTGCCCTCCGAGCCGATGAAGAGGTGGCGCAGGTCGTAGCCGGTGTTGTCCTTGCGCAGGCCGGTGAGGCCATTCCAGACCTCGCCCTGCGGCGTCACCACTTCCAGGCCCAGGCAGAGTTCGCGCGTGTTGCCGTAGCGCACCACCTGGGTACCGCCGGCGTTGGTGCCGAGGTTGCCGCCGATGGTGCAGCTGCCTTCCGAGGCCAGGCTGAGCGGAAACAGGAAGCCGGCCTTTTCGCACTCTTCCTGCAGGCTTTGCAGCACGCAGCCGGCGTCCACCGTGATGGTCAGGTTGCCGGCATCCAGGCTGCGCACCTTGTTCATGCGCGTGAGGCTCAGCACCACCTGCTGGCCGCTGGCGTCGGGCGTGGAGCCGACCACCATGCCGGTGTTGCCGCCTTGCGGCACCATGGCCACGCGCGCGGCCGCGCAGGCTTTCACGACAGCGGCCACTTCGTCCGTGCTGGCCGGGCGCACCACGGCGAGGGCGCGGCCGCGTTCGCGTTTGCGCCAGTCCAGTTCCCAGGCTGTCAGGTCGGTGGTCGGGTCATCGTGGGTGAGGACATTGGCGGGGCCGACGATGCGGCGCAGCTGTTCGAGCAGGTCTTGGTGTGAGCTCATGGCGTAACAGGTTCGGAAGTCGAGGTGGAGGCGGACTTGGCCGCCTTCAGGCGCAGGCGCACATGCAGTGCGCAGCCGGCAAACAGCATCAGGCACAGCAGCACTTCCAGCATGGCCAAGCCGGCCGAGAGGCCGGACTCGGTGGTGGCGCGCACCACGCCTTCGGTGAAGTAAAGCCAGACCAGCAGGCTGAGCCAGCGGTAGGTGTACATGCGGTTCTTCAGCAAGCCGGCCAGCGGCAGGCACAGCGGCAGCACCTTGAGTGCCAGCCAGGAGCCGCCGGGACGCAGGGGCGCCAGCCACAGCTCCCAGGCCAGACCGAGGGCGATCAGCCCGAGCAGGCTGCCTGCCGCGAGCACGCGGCTGCGCCGCACATTCTTGTCGATTGCTTGCATGGAGGTGGCATCATAGCGGGATGAGCTTGGCCACCCGACTGCAGGAACTCCTTGGCAACCTGTCGCACTTCCCCTGGAAAACCACGGCGCTCATGCTGCGTGAGCGCTTTCGCGAAGACCGCCTGGGCCTCACCGCCAGCAGCCTGACCTTCACCACCACCATTGCGCTGGTGCCGCTCATCACCGTGGCGCTGGCGGTGTTCACCGCGTTCCCGATGTTCGGCAAGCTGCAACAGGTGCTGCAGCAGTGGCTGGTGGAGAGCCTGGTGCCGGACAACATCGCGCGCCAGGTGCTGGGCTACCTGACGCAGTTCGCCGGCAAGGCCAGCCGGCTCGGTTCGGTCAGCCTGGCGGTGCTGTTCATCACGGCGCTGAGCCTGATCTTCACCATCGACCGCACGCTCAACGCCATCTGGCGGGTGCGCCGGCCGCGCCCGCTGGGCCAGCGCCTGCTGATCTACTGGGCGGCCATCACGCTCGGCCCGCTGCTGCTGGCCGGCAGCCTGGCCATCACGTCCTATCTGTTGACGGCCTCGCGCGGCCTGGTGGGTGTGCTGCCGGGCGGGCTGCGCTTCCTGCTCGACCTGCTGGAGTTCCTGCTGGTGGCCGGCGGCATGACCGCCACCTACTACTACGTGCCGAACACCCAGGTGAAATGGGGCCACGCCTGGGCCGGCGGTATTTTTGCCGCCGCCGGCATTGAGGTGGCCAAGAAGGTGTTGGCCATCTACGTCAAGGCGGTGCCCACCTATTCGGCCGTCTACGGCGCGTTTGCCACCGTGCCGATCCTGCTGGTCTGGATCTACGTGGTGTGGGTGATCGTGCTGCTGGGGGCGGTCATCACCGCCTACCTGCCCAGTCTGCTGATGGGGGTGTCGCGCCGCAGCGGCACGCCCGGCTGGGAGTTCACGCTGGCGCTCGACACGCTGGCCCAGTTGCTGGCCAGCGGCCAGGCCGGGCGCCGCGGCCTGAGTGCCCAGGCCTTGGCCGAGGCCCTGCGGGTGGACCCGGTGCAGCTGGAGGCGGTGCTGGGCACCCTGGTGGCGCTGGATTGGGTGGGGCGGCTGGAAGACGGCGATGGCCGCTACGTGCTGCTGGTGGACCCGGAGAGCGCGTCCCTCGGGCCGCTGGTCGACCGGCTGCTGCTGGCGCCGTCGCCGCGCACCGCGTTCATGACCATCAACGGCATGAAAGCCACCTCCACCCTGGCCGACGCGCTACAAACGAGATAGCGCTTCACGACCGTGGGACGGGCATTGGCGCCCGTTTTCATTCCCGTCTCAGAACGGAATCCGGCCGCGCCAGATGTCGGCGTACATCACCCAGTCACCCATGAAGCTGTAGAGCGGGCGCTTGAAGCTGGCCGGCTTGTTCTTCTCGAAGCCGAAGTGCCCGAGCCAGGCAAAACCGTAGCCGCAGAGCAGGCCGTAGAGCAGGTACTGCGGCTTGCCCGTGGCCAGCAGCATGGCCAGGCACACCAGGGCCAGACTGCTGCCGACGAAGTGCAGGCGGCGGCAGGTGCGGTTGCTGTGCTCGCCGAGGTAGAAGGGGTAGAACTCGGCAAAGCTGGTGTAGGCCTTTGGGTCGGCGGGCGCGGTCGATGGGTTCACGGCGGGTCTCCTCATGTCGTTGTGCCGGGAGTGTAGGCCGCTCCTGCACGGCCGCGCAACTGCGCGCGGGCGGCCCCGGTCGCGCGCGTGACCGGCTGGTATGCTGTGCGCCGTCACAGCCCCGGTTCCACGCATGTCCAGAACCCTTTCCCTTGCCTTGCTGCTGATGCTCGGTGTCGCGCCGGCCTGGGCCGACTGGGTCCTGCTGGCCCGCAGCGAGCAGTCAGTGCTCTACATCGAGACGCCGGTCGCGAAGAGAACCGGCAGCAACGTGGTGATCTGGGTCCTGCGCGACCACCTGGGCATGCGGCAGGGTCCGGGGGGGGTGTACGTGTCATCCAAGGACCAGATCGAGGTCGATTGCGCTGGCCGCCGCATCCGCCGCCTCTATGCGTCCGATCACCCGCAGCCCATGGGCGCGGGCAAGCCGGTGCACTTCGAGCACGGCCCGATGAGCTGGAACTTCGCCACCCCCAACTCCATCGCCGCCCGCATGGTCAACGTGGCCTGCTAGGGCCTGTTCACACTCATTTCACAAGATGCGTTGCGGATCAAAAAGGCCATGCGCAAGGCGCGAAACGCAGCCGGGGTTGGCCCCCGGCAAGGCTTCGCAACGCGGCGCATGGC
>CALRMF020000158.1:0-7142 GCA_943369035.1 Curvibacter sp. AEP1-3 | reverse complement strand
ATGGCCGAACAGACCATCACCCTGCACCGCCCGAAAGCGGCAACCGCCCCGAAAGCCGAACGCTGGAGCGTGGATGCCATCGAGGCGCTGTTCCAGCTGCCCTTCCCGGAACTGCTGTACCGCGCCCAGACGGTGCACCGTGAGCACTTCGACCCGACACAGGTGGAGTTCGCCACCCTGCTGTCGGTCAAGACCGGTGGTTGCTCCGAAGACTGCGGCTACTGCCCCCAGTCGGCCAAGTACGACACCGGCGTGAAGGCCTCCAAGCTCATGGAGCTGGAAGAGGTGCTGTTTGCCGCCCGGCGCGCCAAGGACGCCGGCGCGACGCGCTTTTGCATGGGTGCGGCCTGGCGTGAACCCAAGGACCGCGACATCGAGAAGGTGGCCGAGCTGGTGCGCGGCGTCAAGGGCCTGGGCCTGGAAACCTGTGCCACGCTGGGCATGCTCAAGGACGAGCACGCCCAGGCGCTGGCAGATGCCGGCCTCGACTACTACAACCACAACCTGGATACCGCACCCGATTTCTATGGCGACATCATCACCACCCGCGACTACCAGGACCGGCTGGACACGCTGGCGCGGGTGCGCGAGGTGGGCGTCAAGGTCTGTTCCGGCGGCATCGTCGGCATGGGCGAGAACCACCGCCAGCGCGCCGGCCTGATCGCCGAACTGGCCAACCTCGACCCCTACCCGGATTCCGTGCCGATCAACAACCTGGTGCGCGTAGAGGGCACGCCGCTGGCTGACCAGGCGCCGCTGGACCCGTTCGAGTTCGTGCGCACCATCGCCGTGGCCCGCATCACCATGCCCCGCGCCCGCGTGCGCCTGTCGGCAGGCCGCCAGCAGATGGGCGACGCCATCCAGGCCCTGTGTTTCCTGGCGGGCGCCAATTCCATCTTCTACGGCGACAAGCTGCTGACCACCGGCAACCCGGACACCGAGGCCGATGTGCAGCTGCTGCAGCGCCTGGGCATGGGCGCCGCCCACCGGCCCGCCGGCCAGACCTGATCTGACGGTCCCCATCCTCAGGAGACCACCGTGACCGCCACCCCGCAAAACAGTGCCTCCCCCTATGGCACGCTGCCGCCGGCCTCCGCGCCGGCCACCCGAAAGCCGATCAGCCTGCCGCGCCTGCAGGAGATGCACGCCCGTGGCGAGAAGATCACCATGCTCACCGCCTACGATGCCACCTTTGGCGCCGTGGCGGACGCCGCCGGCGTGGAATGCATCCTGGTCGGCGACTCGCTGGGCATGGTGTGCCAGGGCCTGTCCAGCACCGTGGGCGTGACGCTGGAGACCATGCGCTACCACGTGGAGAGCGTGACGCGCGGCGTGCGCCGTGTGCAGGGCACGGCCTGGATCATCGGCGACCTGCCCTACGGCACCTACCATGAATCGAAGGAGCAGGCCTTCCGTAGCGCCTCGGTCCTGATGCAGGCCGGCGCCCACATGGTCAAGCTCGAGGGGGGTGGCTGGACGGCCGATACCGTGCGCTTCCTGGTCGAGCGCGGCATCCCGGTCTGTGCCCACCTGGGCCTGACGCCACAGACGGTGCATGCCCTGGGCGGCTACCGCGTGCAGGGCAAGACCGACGAATCGGCCGCCATCCTGAAGCGCCATGCACTGGAGCTGCAGGACGCCGGTGCCAGCTTGCTGGTGCTGGAAATGGTGCCGGCCGGGCTGTCGGCCGAGCTGACCCGCATGTTGCCGCATTGCGCCACCATCGGCATCGGTGCCGGTGTGGCGTGCGCCGGCCAGGTGCTGGTGCTGCATGACATGCTGGGCATGAACCTGGGCAAGATGCCCAAGTTCGTGCACAACTTCATGGCAGACGCCGGCAGCGTGCGCGGCGCCATGGAAGCCTATGTGAAAGCGGTCAAGGAATGCCGCTTCCCGATTGATTCGGTTCACGCCTGGTGACCAGGCGTCCCCCTGAGCCGCCTGCGGCGTCATCCCCCACAGGGGGGACGACACCTACGGTCCGGCGAAGCCGGTTCCGTGGTGTCTCCCGGTTAATACCTTGCACTCGTACTTATGAAGCTGATCCATACCATTGCTGAATTGCGTGCCGAACTCGGCAAGTACCAGCGTCCGGCCTTTGTGCCCACCATGGGCAATCTGCATGAGGGTCATCTGGCGCTGGTGAAACAGGCCAAGCCGCTGGGCGATGTGACGGTGTCCAGCATCTTCGTCAACCGCCTGCAGTTCCTGCCGCATGAGGACTTCGGCACCTACCCGCGCACGCTGGAAGCCGATTGCGACAAACTCAGGGCCGCGGGCTGCGACATCGTCTTCGCACCGAGCGAAGCCGAGCTCTACCCGGAACCGCAGGGCTACAAGGTACAACCGCCGACTGAACTGGCGGACATCCTGGAAGGCCACTTCCGCCCCGGTTTCTTCACCGGCGTCTGTACTGTGGTACTCAAGCTGTTCAACATCGTGCAGCCGCATGCCGCCGTCTTCGGCGCCAAGGACTACCAGCAACAGATGGTGATCCGCCGCATGGTGGCGCAGCTGGCGCTGCCGATCGCCATCCACACCGGTGCCACGCTGCGCGCCGATGACGGCCTGGCGCTGTCCTCGCGCAACGGCTACCTGAGTGCCGACGAACGGGCCGAGGCGGTACAGCTCTCCCTCACGCTCAAGAGCATGATCGCCACACTGCGAGCGGGTGAACACAACGTCGCCGCCATCGAGCAGCACGCCATGCAGACCCTGGCTGGTCGCGGCTGGAAACCCGACTACATGACCGTGCGCCGCCGCCACGACCTGCAACCGCCACAGGCCGGCGACTTCGGCCCCGACCAACTCGTGGTCCTGGGCGCCGCCCGCCTCGGCACCACGCGTCTGATTGACAACCTGGAAGTCTGAGACTTCCAGGTTACGTCGAAGGCTGACAGCTGCCCGCAGGGCTTGTTATGCCGAAGAAACAACTGTCCCGCGGTGGAGGCCAAACCACCCGCTGGATTTGTCAGTCGCAGCGACTGCACCGGCGTCTGACCTTCTCGCTGGACCCGCACTTGCGCCCGAGGTAACCTCGACGCCGGTCCCAACGCACCAGGAGTTGCCCATGCGCATCGGCGTCCCCCAAGAGATCAAGAACCATGAGTACCGCGTCGGCCTGACGCCAGCCAGCGTGCGTGAACTGTGTGCGCACGGTCACACGGTGCTGGTGCAAAGCGGCGCCGGTGCAGCCATCGGCCTGCTGGACGGCGATTTCCGCGCCGCCGGCGCCACGCTGCTGCCTGACGCCGCCAGCGTGTTTGCGCAGGCGGAGCTGATCGTCAAGGTCAAGGAGCCGCAAGCGTCGGAACTGGCGCTGCTGAGACCGGGACAGATTCTCTACACCTACCTGCACCTGGCGCCCGACCCGACACTGACGGCCGCCCTGCTCGCGACCGGAGCCATCTGCATCGCCTACGAGACCATCACCGGTCCCGGCGGCACGCTGCCGCTGCTGGCGCCGATGAGCGAGGTGGCCGGCCGCATGGCGATGCAGGTGGGCGCGCACTGGCTGGAAAAGTCGCAAGGCGGCATGGGCGTGCTGCTCGGCGGCGTGCCGGGCGTGCCAGCGGCCCAAGTGGCAATCCTCGGGGCCGGCACGGTCGGCGCCTACGCGGCCCAGATCGCCATCGGCATGGGGGCGCGCGTGACCGTGCTCAATCGCAGCGTGGACAAGCTGCGCACGCTTGACGCACGCTATGGCAATCGCCTCCAGACCCTGCTGGCCAGCGCGCACAACGTCGAACAGGCTGTGCTCGCTGCCGATCTCGTGATCGGCAGCGCACTGGTCGCAGGTGCTGCCGCGCCCAGGCTGGTGAGCCGCGAACTGGTGTCACGCATGAAGAAGGGCGCTGTCATCGTCGATGTGGCCATCGACCAGGGGGGCTGCTTCGAAACCTCACGCCCCACCACCCACGCCGAGCCGACCTATGTGGTGGACGGCGTGGTGCATTACTGCGTGGCCAACATGCCGGGCAACGTGGCCCGCACCTCCACCTTCGCCCTCAACAACGCCACCCTGCCGCACGCCCTGGCACTGGCCGACAAGGGCTGGCAACAGGCGATGCGCGACGACGCCCATCTGAGAAACGGCCTGAACGTAGCCAACGGTCATGTCACGCACGAAGCGGTGGCGCGGCAGCTGGGTTACCCCTATGTGCCGGCCGAGCAATTGATCAACTGACGCTCTTCTGCACCAAGCCGGTCACAGCCCGAGTCCGAGCGCCTGCCGCCAAACCGCGGAACGCCGTGGAACCGGCTCCGCCGGGCCGCTGGCGTTGCCCCCTTGAGGGGGAGGCGGCGACACAGCCGCCTCGGGGGTGAGCAATATCACGCCGCCCCGATGCCCGGCACCAAGCCGGTCGTCGGCTGGCCGGCCTTGAGCGCCGCCGTGAAGGCCAGCATGCGGTCGATCGGCACGCGTGCACGCGGAATCAAGGCCGGGTCCACCTGCACCTCGTTGGCGCCGGTCTCCAGCACATGCGCCACGCCGGCCAGACCGTTCATCGCCATCCAGGGGCAATGGGCGCAGCTCTTGCAGGTCGCACTGTTGCCGGCCGTCGGTGCCTCGATGAAGGTCTTGCCCGGGTTAAGGGTGCGCAGCTTGTGCATCATGCCCTTGTCGGTAGCGACGATGAACTCCGGCGCGTCCATCTCCTGCGCCGCCTTCAGGATGCCGGAGGTGGAACCCACGGCATCGGCCAGCGCGACCACCGCGGCTGGGGACTCGGGATGCACCAGCACCTTGGCACGCGGGTACTCCTTCTTCAATTCCTCCAGCTCGAAGGCCTTGAATTCGTCGTGCACGATGCACGAGCCGTTCCACATCAGCATGTCGGCGCCGGTCTCGCGTTCGATGTAGCCGCCCAGGTGCTTGTCAGGGGCCCACAGAATCTTGTGGCCCTGGTCCTTGAGCGCGCGCACGATGTCGAGTGCGCAGCTGGAGGTCACCAACCAGTCGGCACGGGCCTTCACGGCCGCACTGGTGTTGGCATAGACGACCACGGTACGGTCCGGATGGGCGTCGCAGAAGGCCGAGAACGCGTCGATCGGGCAACCGAGGTCCAGGGAGCAGGTGGCATCCAGATCCGGCATCAGGATGCGCTTCTCGGGCGACAAGATCTTGGCAGTCTCGCCCATGAATCGCACGCCCGATACCACCAGCGTCTTGGCCGGGTGGTTGTGGCCGAAACGCGCCATCTCCAGCGAGTCGCTGACGATGCCGCCGGTTTCCTCGGCCAGGTCCTGCAGATCAGGGTGCACGTAGTAGTGCGACACCATGACAGCGTTATGTTCCTTCAGCAGGCGGCGGATCTTGTCCTTGAGCGCGGCGCGCTCTGCCGGCCCGGGCTCCACCGGCACGCGCGCCCAGGCGTGGCGCGTGGTGCAAGCCGGTTGTTCGTACTCGACATCGATGACTTGGTTGGCGGCGGTATTCATGACAACTCCTGACCAGCAGGTGGATGCGTTTCAGGCCGAGGTGGCGCTGAACCGCATGGAAAAGTCGATCGCCTTGACGTCCTTGGTCAGGGCACCAATGGAAATGCGGTCGACGCCGGTGGCGGCAATGTCGCGCACGGTGGCCATGCTGACGCCACCCGACACCTCCAGAATGGCTCGACCGGCGTTCAGGCGCACCGCCTCGCGCAGCATGTCCAGGCTCATGTTGTCCAGCAGCACCATGCGCGCGCCAGCGTCCAGCGCCTCCTGAAGCTGGACCAGCGTCTCGACCTCGATCTCGACGAACTTGGCCGTCGGCGCCACGGCGGCGGCCTGCTGCAGCACGGCGGTCACACTGCCCGCCGCGGCAATGTGGTTTTCCTTGATCAGCACCGCGTCGTACAGGCCGATGCGGTGGTTGGTGCCGCCACCAGCCAGAACGGCATACTTCTGTGCCATGCGCAGGCCCGGCAGGGTCTTGCGCGTGTCCACGATCTGCGCGCGGTTACCCGGCACCGCCTGCACCGCGGCCACATAAGTCGCCGTGTGGGTAGCCACGGCGCTGAGCAGCTGCAGGAAGTTCAGCAGCGTGCGTTCGGCGGTGAGCAGGCTACGCGCACTGCCCTCGATCTCCAGCACCACCTGGTCAGCGCTGCAGCGCTGGCCGTCACGCACATGCCAGGTGATGCGTGCCGACGGTTCGATCTGCTGCAGCGTGGCCTCGACCCAGGCCACGCCACAGATGACAGCGCTTTCGCGCGCCAGCACGCGGGCATGCGCGCGGCGCGCGGGGTCGATCAGGCCGGCGGTCAGGTCGCCGCTGCCCACGTCTTCGTGCAGGGCCCGGGCTACATCGGCCTGCGCCAGAGCGCGCAGGGCCGCGTCGGAAAAATCAAAAACGGGATTCATCGGTCGGAACTCAAAAGGCCGCTCACATGAAGCGGTCGAGGATCTTGCGGCTGTCGCGGCTGAGCTGGCTCAGGTCACGGATGAGGAAATGGATGCCGTGCGAGTCGGTCACCAGCAGGGTGTTGCCGTTCAAGCGGCGGATGTCCTCGTCGCCCTTGAGCACAAAGCTGGTCTCGCCGCGATCGGTCAGCACCCGCCAGGTGCAGGGGGTGGCAAAGGTGGTGACGCTGAGGATGGCCTGGATCTCGGGCATGAACTCGCGTGCGCCCAAGGCCTCTCGGATCAGGCCCTGCTGCGGCTGCGGCACCTCGGCCAGCGCCTCGACCCAGGCCACCTCATGACCGTCGGCGTCGAGCAGAGAAATACCGCGCTCAGGCGACTGGATCGGGAAGGCGCGCACCGGCTGCACGCCCTCGTGCACCTGACCGTCCGGGGTGGTGAGCACCAGCTTGCCGAAGGCGTCGCGGCTCAACGCGAAGGTGGTGGGTGCGGTGGGCATCGTCAGTGGATTGCCGGCGGTGTTCATTGGGGCGCCTCCTTCTTCTCGGCGGTGGCCTGTTCGACCGTGTCGTCCATGTCGATGTCCATGTTGCGTGCCTGCGCCTGGTACAGGTTGTAGTAGGCCCCCTGGCGCGCCATCAACTCGTCGTGGCTGCCCTCCTCCACCACCTGGCCGCGGTCCAGCACCACCAGCCGGTCGGCGCGCTGCAGCGTGGACAGGCGGTGTGCGATGGCGATCGTGGTACGGCCCTGCACCAGGTTGTCGAGCGCCTTCTGGATCTCCTTCTCGG
>CALRMF020000157.1:0-7152 GCA_943369035.1 Curvibacter sp. AEP1-3 | reverse complement strand
TTGATGGCCATTGCCCGCTATGTGCTCAAGACGGTGGAAGGCATCGACCGCCCGGCCATCGCCACCCAGCTGCCCAACGCCACCGGCGGCGCCACCACGGTGCTGGATCTGGGGGCCAATGTGGATTGCACGGCCGAGCACCTGCTGCAGTTCGCCGTCATGGGTTCGGCTCTGGTGTCGGTGCTGCGTGATGATCCCAACCCCTCCGTCGGCCTGCTCAACATCGGCGAGGAAGTCATCAAGGGCAACGAAGTCATCAAAAAAGCAGGCGAACTTCTCCGATCTGCGGCCAACTCCGGTGATCTGAATTTCTTCGGCAATGTCGAGGGTAACGATATCTTCAAGGGCACAACCGACATCGTGGTCTGCGACGGCTTCGTTGGCAATGTGGCGTTGAAGGCCAGCGAGGGCCTGGCCTCGATGATCGGCGGCTTCCTTAAGCAGGAGTTTTCTCGCAGCATCTTCACGAAAATTGCTGCCATTTGTGCTTATCCTGTACTTTCTGCGTTCAAGAAGCGCGTGGATCATCGGCGTTACAATGGTGCCGCCCTGCTGGGTCTGCGTGGCCTGGTGTTCAAGAGTCATGGCTCGGCTGACGAGCTGGCTTTTGAGCAGGCACTGAACCGGGCGTATGATGCAGCCCGGAACAAGCTGCTGGACCGGGTACAGGCCCGGATCGCCCATGCAGCCCCGCTGCTGGCCGGGGCCTCCGGCGCAGCGTAAGCGCAGCCGGGCCGACTGGCCTTCTGCGGGTTCAACACTAGAACATACATGAGACCTTATTCCCGCATCATCGGCACCGGCAGCTACCTGCCGCCGCGGCGCCTGAGCAATGCCGATCTGGTGGCCCAGCTGGCGGCCGACGGCGTCGAGACCTCGGATGAGTGGATCGTTGAGCGCACCGGCATCCGGGCGCGCCACTTCGCCGCCGCCGACGTCTGCAGCAGCGACCTGGGGCTGGAAGCCGCCCGCCGCGCGCTGGAGGCAGCCAAGCTGCAGCCGCAGGACATCGACCTCATCATCGTCGCCACGTCCACGCCGGACATGGTGTTCCCGTCCACCGCCTGCATCCTGCAGAACAAGCTGGGCGCCAACGGCTGCCCGGCCTTCGATGTGCAGGCGGTCTGCAGCGGCTTTGTCTACGCCCTGACCGTGGCTGACGCCATGATCAAGGCCGGCACGGCGCATCGTGCGCTGGTCATCGGCGCCGAGGTGTTCTCGCGCATCCTCGATTTCAAGGACCGCACCACCTGCGTGCTGTTCGGCGACGGTGCCGGCGCCGTGGTGCTGGAGGGCTCGGACGAGCCGGGCATCCTGGCCAGCGACCTGCATGCCGATGGCAAGCACGTCGGCATTCTGTGCGTACCCGGCCATGTGTCGGGCGGCAGCGTGCTGGGCGATCCGGTACTCAAGATGGACGGCCAGGCGGTGTTCAAGCTCGCTGTGGGTGTGCTGGAAGACGCCGCGCGTGCGGCGCTGACCAAGGCTGGCAAGCAGGACGGCGACATCGACTGGCTGATCCCGCACCAAGCCAACATCCGGATCATGCAGAGCACGGCCAAGAAGCTCAAGGTGCCGCTGGACAAGGTCATCGTGACCGTGGACCAGCACGGCAACACCTCGGCGGCCTCGATCCCGCTGGCGCTGGACGAAGGCGTGCGCAGCGGCCGCGTCAAACCGGGCCAGCTGGTGCTGCTCGAAGGCGTGGGCGGTGGCTTCACCTGGGGTGCTGTGCTACTTAAAATGTAGCATTCGGCGCTCTTTGGATAAGGCTTGAAGCCTGATTTGATACACATTTTTTGACGAAGACGATGAAATCATTTGCCTTTGTTTTTCCCGGTCAGGGCTCGCAATCGGTCGGCATGCTGGACGCCTGGGGCGACCACCCGGTGGTGGCCGAAACCCTGAAGGAAGCGTCCGACGCCCTGGGCGAGGACGTGGCCAAACTGATCAAGGAAGGCCCCAAGGAAGCCCTGGCGCTTACCACCAACACCCAGCCGGTGATGCTGGTGGCTGGCGTGGCGGCCTACCGGGTGTGGATGAGCGAAGTGGGTGTGGCGCCGAACGCGGTGGCCGGCCATTCGCTCGGTGAGTACTCGGCCCTGGTGGCCGCCGGCGTGCTGACGCTGGCGCAGGCCACGCCGCTGGTGCGCCTGCGTGCGCAGGCCATGCAGGAAGCGGTGCCGGTCGGCACCGGTGCCATGGCCGCCATTTTGGGCATGGAAGCGGCCAAGGTCATTGCGGGTTGCCAGGAAGTGACCGCGTCGCTGGGCAATGGCGAAGTGGTGGAGGCCGTCAACTTCAACGATGCGGCGCAGACCGTGATCGCGGGCACCAAGGCTGCGGTGGATAAGGCTTGCGAGGTGCTGAAGGCCAACGGCGCCAAGCGTGCGCTGCCGCTGCCGGTGTCGGCCCCGTTCCATTCCAGTCTCATGAAGCCGGCCGCCGAGAAATTGCGCGAGAAACTGGAGTCGGTGGAACTGGCTGCACCCCAGATCGCGATGATCAACAATATCGATGTGGCGGTCGAGACCGACGCTGACCGCATCCGCGACGCCTTGTACCGCCAGGCCTTCGGCCCGGTACGCTGGGTTGAGTGCGTGCAGGCCATCAAGGCGCGTGGCATCGGCCAGCTCGTCGAGTGCGGCCCGGGCAAGGTGCTGGCCGGCATGGTCAAGCGCATCGACGCCGAACTGACCGGCTTGGCCCTGTACGACCCGGCCACGCTGACAGAAGTGAAAGGAGCTCTGCAATGAGCGAAATGAAATTCGAGGGCCAGGTGGCCCTGGTCACCGGCGCCTCGCGCGGCATCGGTGCGGCCATTGCTCACGAGCTGGCCCACCGCGGCCTCAAGGTCATCGGCACTGCCACCAGCGACGACGGGGCGGCCAAGATCAGCGCGGCGCTGGCCGAGTTCAACGGCTGCAAGGGCATCAAGCTCAACGTCAATGATGCCGCCGGTTGCGACGCCGCCATCGACGCCATCGTCAAGGAACACGGCGCGCTGCACGTGCTGGTCAACAATGCCGGCATCACGCGCGACAACTTGGCCATGCGCATGAAGGACGGCGAGTGGGACGAGGTGCTCGACACCAACCTGAAGGCGGTGTTCCGCCTCAGCCGTGCCGTCATCCGCCCGATGATGAAGCAGCGCTACGGCCGCATCATCAGCATCACGTCGGTGGTGGGCGCATCCGGCAACCCGGGCCAAGCCAACTACGCGGCGGCCAAGGCCGGCGTGGCCGGCATGACGCGCGCGCTGGCGCGTGAGCTCGGCACGCGCAACATCACGGTCAACTGCGTGGCACCGGGTTTCATCGAAACCGACATGACGGCCCACCTGCCCGAGGAGCAGCAAAAGACCCTGCTGGGCCAGATTCCGCTGGGCCATCTGGGCAAGCCGGCCGACATCGCGCATGCCGTGGCCTATCTGGCCTCGCCGCACGCCGGCTATGTAACGGGGCAGGAGCTGCACGTCAACGGCGGCATGCACATGTAGTCAAAGTTCAGGCCGGGTTATCCGTACGGCCACCCGGGGTGGGGACACGTTCCCTGAGCCGGCTAAAATCACGGATTCATTTACAACCCTCTGAGGGAAACATGAGCGATATCGAAGCACGCGTCAAGAAAATCATTGCCGAACAACTCGGTGTGGAAGAGTCCCAGGTCACCAATGAGAAAGCCTTCGTGGCCGATCTGGGTGCCGACTCCCTCGACACCGTCGAACTGGTGATGGCACTGGAAGACGAGTTCGGCATCGAGATTCCGGACGAAGACGCCGAGAAGATCACCACGGTGCAAAACGCCATCGACTACGCCAAGGCGCACCAGAAGGCCTGATGGCATCCCTGCGGTACGCCCGTTGCGGTGTGCCGCCAGCCCTGTGAGCGGCCGGCCGCCTCGATGGCGCGCCGCTCGCAGCGGCCCCCGCTTGCTAGCAATCACAGAAATCTATGTCCCGTCGTCGCGTTGTCGTCACAGGTCTGGGCTGTATCAGCCCGGTGGGTAATACCGTGGCTGAAGCCTGGTCGAATCTGCTGGCCGGCAAGTCCGGTATCGACCTGATCACCAAGTTCGATGCGTCCAACTTCGCCTGCAAGATCGCTGGCGAGGTCAAGGGCTTCGAGTTGGAACAGTACATCGGTGCCAAAGAGGCGCGCACGATGGACACCTTCATCCATTACGGCATTGCCGCTGCCGTGCAGGCCGTGGCCGATGCCGGCCTGCCGACCGGCGAGGCCCTGAGCGACGAGCAGGCCTGCCGCATCGGCTGCATGATCGGTTCCGGCATCGGCGGCCTGCCGCTGATCGAAGAGACGCACGGCGAGCTGACCAACCGCGGCCCCCGCCGTATCTCGCCCTTCTTCGTGCCGGCCTCGATCATCAACATGATTTCCGGCCACGTCTCGATGCGCTTCGGCTTCAAGGGCCCGAACCTGGCCATCGTGACGGCCTGCACCACCGGCCTGCACAACATCGGCGATGCCGGGCGCATGATCGAATACGGCGATGCCGACGTCATGATCGCCGGCGGCTCCGAGGCCACCGTCTCGCCGCTGGGCGTGGGTGGCTTCGCCGCCATGCGTGCGCTCTCCACCCGCAACGACGATCCCAAGACCGCTTCGCGTCCCTGGGACAAGGACCGCGACGGCTTCGTGCTGGGCGAGGGTGCCGGCGTCATGGTGCTGGAAGAGTACGAACACGCCAAGGCGCGCGGCGCCAAGATCTATGCCGAGCTGAGCGGCTTCGGCATGAGTGCCGACGCCGGCCACATGACGGCCCCCAACATGGACGGCCCGCGCCGCGCCATGATCAGCGCGCTGCGCAATGCCGGCGTCAATGCCGACCAAGTGGACTACCTGAACGCGCACGGTACTTCCACGCCGCTGGGGGACATCAACGAGACCAACGCCATCAAGGCGGCGCTGGGTGACCACGCCAAGAAGGTGGTGGTCAACTCCACCAAGTCCATGACCGGCCATCTGCTGGGCGGCGCCGGCGGCATTGAATCGGTGTTCACGGTGCTGGCCGTGCACCAGCAGAAGAGCCCGCCGACCATCAACATCTTCAACCAGGACCCCGAGTGCGATCTGGACTACTGCGCCAACACGGCGCGTGACATGAAGATCGACGTGGCGGTGAAGAACAACTTCGGCTTCGGCGGTACCAACGGCACCCTGGTCTTCAAGCGCGTCTGACGCGCCCCGCCGGCTTACGCCCATGCACAGCGCCCCAGCGGTTTCCTATCCGGTGGGGCGTTGTCACATCCAGGCCTGGCTGACCGGCGCGCTGTGGGGCCTCGGTGCCCTGGTGTGTGCGCTCTGGATCCTGGCCGCCGGCCAGGTGGCGTGGCCGCAGGCCTTGGCCCTGCTGGTCTGGGCCGCGGGCGGCATGCTGGCCTGGCGTGACTGGCAAAGGGCGCCGGCGGGCACCTTGCGTTGGGACGGCCAGCAGTGGGCTTGGCTGAGCCCGGCGGACAGCCAGGCCGGCTTGGTGCAACAGGCGCTGGACGCGCAACGCTGGCTGCTGCTGACGTTTCACCCCCAGGGCGGGCGCCCGCGGTGGCTGTGGCTGACGCAGGAGGCCGACCCCACGCGCTGGCAGGCCTTGCGTCGTGCCCTGGTGGCGCGGCCGGGCCAGCCGGAGACGCTGCACTTGGCCGCGCAGGAGGCCGCATGACCACGCCGCCATCGCCGCAAAGCGACGGCAGCGATGCGCTGCTGGTCGAGCGCACGCTGGCCGGCGATACGCAAGCCTACGAACTGCTGGTGCTCAAGTACCAGCGTCGCATCCAGCGCCTGATCGGTCGCATGGTGCGCGATGGCGACCTGGTGGAGGACATCGCGCAGGAAACCTTCATCCGGGCCTACCGGGCGCTGCACCAGTTCCGCGGCGAGGCGCAGTTCTACACCTGGCTGTACCGGATTGCGGTCAACACGGCCAAGAAGTTTCTGCTGGAACTCAAGCGCGATCCGCTGGTGACGGAGGCGGCGCGGCAGACCGACGGCGACGAGGATGAAACTTCCCGCCCCGGAAACGAACCAACGACAGACGAGACGCCGGAATCGGTGCTGGCGGCGAACGAAATCGCCCAGGCCGTGAATGCCGCCATGGAAGCCTTGCCGGAGGACTTGCGCCAGGCGGTCACGCTGCGCGAGATCGAGGGGTTGAGCTATGAGGAGATCGCCACCGTGATGGACTGCCCCATCGGCACCGTGCGTTCGCGCATCTTCCGGGCGCGCGAGGCGATCTCGGCACGGGTGCGGCCGCTGCTGGCGCACCAGTCCGGCAAGCGCTGGTAGGGTGAGACGAGGTTGAGCACGATGACGACACACGACATGAACGAACGCGAACTGGTGTCGGCCCTGGCCGATGGCCAGCTTCAAGGCGACGACATCGCGCGCGCCTTGGCGCTGATCGAGCGCAGCGAGGAGGCGCGCGCCTACTGGCACGCCTGCCATCTGGTGGGTGACGTGCTGCGTGCGCAGGAACTGGCGGCCGATGCCGCACGGGACACCGTCTTCGTGGCTCGTCTTCGGCAACGCCTGCAGGCAGAAGCGCCGCAGCCGAGTCCGGTGGATGCTATTGAGTTGGTAGCTGCTGGCGCTGATGCGGCGGGCGTCGTTGGGCAAAATCATGCCCAGGATCCGGCGGCCAATGATGCCAGCCTGCGCTGGAAGCTGGTGGCCGGTTTTGCTTCGCTGGCGGCCGTGGCAGCGGTGGGTTGGCAACTGGTGACGCAGGACGGCACGGCCCAGGGCGGTGCTCAGCTGGCGCAGGCCGGCGGCGAGCCGGCGCAGGTCATGCTGCGTGACCCGCGGCTGGACCAGTTGCTGGCCGCGCACCAGCAGTTCGGCGGCACCTCGGCACTGCAGATGCCGGCCGGTTTCCTGCGCAACGCCACCTTCGAGCGGCCGGCGCGTTGATGTATCCACCTGACGCATGAGCCTTACCTTGACACGTTTCCTTGGTCAGCGCCTGATGGTGGGCGGCGCGCTGCTGCTGGCCGCCGCCGCCACGCTGGCGCAGGGTGCTGCCGCCAGCGGCCAGTCGCCGGCGCCAGCCAGTCAGGCCACCCCGGCAGAGCGTAGTGCCGCCGACTGGCTGATGCGCCTGCATGAAGCCTCGCGCCGGCGCACCTACATCGGCACG
>CALRMF020000156.1:0-7154 GCA_943369035.1 Curvibacter sp. AEP1-3 | reverse complement strand
CGCACTGCCCGTGCAGGCCGCCCAGGGTTCGTGCAGCGAGCCCATCGTCTTTGGCACCACGATTTCCGAGACTGGCCCGTTTTCCACGCTGGCCGACCGCTGGCGCAAGATGACCGAGGTATTTGCCGAGGAGGTCAACAAGAGCGGTGGCATCGCGGTCAAGGCCTGCAACAAGAAACTGCCGCTGAAGTTCGTGATCTATGACGACCAGAGTGTGCCGGCCACCGCCGTGGCCCTTTTTGAGAAGATGGCCACTGTGGACAAGGTGGACTTCTTTGTCGGTCCCGACTGGTCCTCGCTGGGTGGTCCAGTGCCCCCGGTGGCCGAGAAGCACAAGATTCCGATGGTCATGGCCAATGTGGCCACGCCCTCGGTCTACGACCGCGGCCTGAAATACATCTGGGGTACGCCGTTTCCGGTGGTGCCCAACTGGTCGGCTCGCTACTTCGACATGTTGACCAAGGTCACCCCGAAGCCACAAACGATCTTTTTCATCACCCATGACAACCCTGTGATGAAAGGCATTACGGCGACCTGGAGCAAGAAGGCCGAAGAGCAGGGGCTCAAGGTGTTGGGCAACGAGACCTTCTCGTCCGAGCTCAAGGACTTCACCGCCCTGATCGCCAAGGTGCGCGCGGCGAAGGCGGACATCATCTACATCAGTGCATATGACAACGCCTCGGTGCCGCTAGTGCAGCAGATGCGACAGTTGAAGGTGCGGGCAAT
The DNA here is from genome assembly GCA_943369035.1 of Curvibacter sp. AEP1-3. Lineage (GTDB taxonomy): Bacteria > Pseudomonadota > Gammaproteobacteria > Burkholderiales > Burkholderiaceae_C > Hylemonella. Next base: position 6,428 of record CALRMF020000156.1, on the reverse strand, counting down.
GGATGTTCACCACACGATGTTGACCGGCGCACTGAGCCGACAGGTGGGAAAAGACATTGAGGGCATGACGGGCGAGCTGAGCTGGTATCCGGGTGTCAAGGGTGCCTACAGCGAGTTGGTTGAGACCGTGATGAAGCGTTCTGATGTCTCGGTGTTCGACTACATCTGGACCCTGGGGCGTCTCACTTCCTACCTGACCATGATTCAGGGCATTGAGAAAGCCGGTGTGGTCGACCGTGAGAAGGTAAAGGAAGCCCTGTTCAAGGCCACCATCAAATCGCCCGCCGGTGACGTGAGTTTCGACGAGCGCGGCTTCCCGAATACTGGGGCCTTCACAGTGCAGATGAATGGCGGAAAGGTTAGCGTGGTGTGGCCGCCAGAAGTCGCGACAGGCAAGCTGGTCTGGCCTTCGCCGAGCTGGAACTAATCGGGCGGAACCACAATGGAAGTTCTGCTCCAAGTTCTGATTGGCGGCGTTCTGCTCGGAGGCTTGTATGCGCTGGTCGCGTTCGGTCTGTCGCTGATCTACGGGGTCGTTCGCATCCTCAATTTTGCGCACGGCACCCTGTTGGCAGTCAGCGGGGTGCTTGCCAGCCTGGCCTTTACCAGCTGGCAGATATCCCCGCTGCTGATCGCTGCGCTCCTCGCACCGCTGCTATTCGTGTGCGCCTACGGCTACTACCATCTGCTGCTGCGCCCACTGGCCCGACGCAGCCACTTCGAGGCGACCGTAGGCACGGTGCTCGTCACGGTCGGAACGCTGATGATCCTGTCGGACCTGACCGCTGTCGCTGCTGGCGCTACCCAGCGAAACATTCCCCTGCGAATGGAAGCTCTGGAGTTTGGCGACATCGTGGTCTCTACCACCCAACTGCTGATCCTTCTGGGGATTGCCGTACTCACCGGCGTGATGCATCTGATCCTAAAGCGCACTTGGTTTGGTCGTGCCATTCGCGCGGTCACCCAGGATCCGGTGGGCGCGCAGATCTGCGGCGTGCAAAGTACCCGAATGAAGGCGCTTACTTTCGCATTTGGATCGGCTACGGTCGCCATCGCCGCGGTGCTGTATGTGTTGTCCTTCCCGGTGGATCCCTACATGGGCTTCGGCCTGACGGTCAAGGCCTTCACCATCATCGTGGTCGGCGGCGTCGGCAACTTGCCCGGGGCGCTGCTCGCTGGCGTCTTCTTGGGCGTTGCCGAGGGCCTCACCGGACTTTACTGGAAACCTGAATGGGCGCCAGCGCTCAGCGTCATCTTGATGCTGCTGATCCTGGTGGCCTACCCGAAGGGCTTGGGAGCTAAGTCATGAAGAAAAGCCTGAACGCAGGCATCAGTTGGGCAGTGGGTGCCGTTGGCGTGGCGGTACTGGCTGGTCTGCCATTCTTGGGCAACGCCTACCTCACCACGATCGGCTTTACCGTGCTGATCGCCTACATCCTAGGCCAGAGCTGGGACTGGGTCGCCGGCGAAATGGGATATGTGAACTTGGGGCACTATTGCTTCTACGGCATCGGCGCCTATGCCTTTGCCATCCTGTTGGTGGGCCAATGGCCGCTTTGGGTCGCAATCGGATTTGCGGTTGCCGTTACCGCGCTGGCAGCCTTGCTGATCTCTGTGCCGCTGTTTCGACTGCATGGTGACTACTTTGCCTTCGCGACACTGGCCTTGCTGCCACTGATGGAGGTGCTGGCCTACAACCTCACACCCATCACCAACGGAGCCGACGGCATCGTACTGCCGGTGGCACAGGTACTGCAGCCGGCGTACCTGATTGCGCTCGGTGTGTGCGTGCTGACTTTTATGGTCACTTTGCGCATCAATGCCTCGCGTTTTGGGTATGCCCTCAAGAGCATCCGAAACGACGAGCAGGTCGCGGAGACCGTGGGCGTCCGCATCGCCCCAGTCAAACGCCGCGTGCTGGTGCTGAGCGCAGCCTTTGGCGCGGTGGCTGGGGCGGTGCAGGCGTGGCAAATGAGCTATATCGACCCGGCGACCGTGTTTGGTCTCAACGTGGCACTGGTGCCTGTGGCCATGGTGTTGTTTGCTGGCTCTGGCTTGCGTTGGGGGCCGTTGGTCGGCGTGTTGGTGCTGGCGACGCTACAGCAGTGGCTGCTGGTGAGCGTGAAGGGCTTCCAAGCGACCCTGTACGGACTGATTGTGCTGCTGATTGGACGCTTCATGCCTGGCGGCTTCCTGCGTGCGCGCTGGGTACAGCGAGTGCCGCTGTTGCGGACGCTGGCCCGTGAGCACCACGAGTACATGAGCGAATCCGACGGCGAAGATCGCGCCAACACCCAAGGGCGAGAGCTCCCGCTGTCGCGCCACCCCAACCTGGGTGGTGCGCCGCTGATCGAGCTTCAGCAGGTACGGATGCAGTTTGGCGGCAATGTTGCGGTCAACGATGTGAGCCTGCGCATCCAGCCAGGCGAGATCGTCGGTCTGATCGGCCCCAATGGCTCGGGAAAGACTACGCTGTTCAACTGTATTTCGCGGGTCTACAACCCAACCGCTGGGCGCGTTCTCTTTGCCGGCCAAGACCTGAAGGACTGCAGCCGTGACGAGATCGCTCGTCTGGGCGTGGGGCGCACGTATCAGATTCCGCGTCCCTTCGGCGACCTGACCGTGCAGGAGAACATCGCCATTCCGCTGATGTTCAGTGAGCAGCCGCTGTCGCCGCACGACGCGATGCGGGAGGCCCGAGCCTTCATCGAGTATGCCGAGCTGGGGCACCGGCTGCGCGAGCGTGCCGACAGTCTGTCGGTACAGGAGAAAAAGGCGCTGGAGTTTGCCCGCGCATTGGCTTGCAAACCGCGGCTGCTGCTGGTCGACGAAGTGGCCTCTGGCCTCACGCCAGCGGAGGTCCAGCGCTTTGTCGAACACATTCGCCATGTGCGCGACCGCTATGGTGTGACCGTGATCTGGGTCGAACACATCTTCTCCGCGCTGGAGAAGGTGGTGGACCGTGTAATCGCTCTGGAGCAGGGTACCTTGATCGCCGATGGTCCGCTCGCGGAGGTGGTCCGAAACGAGCGGGTGCTCAGCACCTATCTGGGCTCGGCCGCTCCCGCGTCGAAGACAGGAGGAAAAAGATGCTGAGCTTGAAAAACCTGAGTGTGGACCATGGCCCGCTACGTGCCTTGTGGGATATCACCTTGAATGTGGGGCGTGGCGAGAAAGTGGGACTGCTGGGGGCCAACGGCGCGGGGAAATCCACAACCATGGGCGCAATCGTCGGCCTGTACCCCAAAGCCGGAGGCACCATCACTTACGACGGTCAAGTGTTGGAGCGCGCCTCGACAGCACAGACCGTGGCGGGTGGTATCGCGCTGGTGCCAGAGGGGCGGCGACTGTTCCCCACGATGAGTGTCCTGGAAAACCTGCAGATGGGCGTGTACGCCGCGGCCAGCCGCAAGGATATGACTGCCTCGCTGGAGAGGGTTTACGCGCTGTTTCCAATTCTTCACGACAAGGCCGCCCAAAACGCTGGGGAACTCAGCGGCGGGCAGCAGCAGATGGTAGCCATTGGCCGCGCGCTGATGTCGCGCCCGCGTCTGCTGCTGCTCGACGAACCCTTCATCGGCGTAGCACCTAAGTTGATCGATGAGATCTTGTCCGCGCTGCATCAGATCGCCGACGAAGACGTGACCATGCTTTTGGTCGAGCAGAACACTCACCGCGCGTTGGACTTCGTTGAGCGTGCTTATGTCATCGAGAACGGTCGAACCGTGCTGGAGGGCAGTCGCGAGCAGCTATTGGCCGATCCGGCGTTCGCCGCCAAGTTTCTGGGGTTGGAATGAAAGGAGATATTTCATGAACAGAGAGCAGGAGATTGTCGAACGTTCTCACGCGTTCAGAAGGGAATACCGTGAGAACACGCCAGGTTGGTATCGTGGGGAGATGCATTTGGCATTCACCCTGTGCTTCACCGTGGGAACCATCGTGTACTGCGCCAGCCAGCTGTCGTCTACCACTTGGCAGGAGTGGGTGTATGTCATGGTGCCCATGTTCTTGTTTGGCAACTGGGCGGAATGGGCGGCGCATCGCTATTTGCTGCATAGCCCCAAGAGCATTCTGAAGTCCGCTTACAAACGGCATGTGGCAACGCACCACCAGTTCTTTTCGCACAAGACACTGGATTACCACGGCCAGCGCGATTGGCGTGCCTTGCTGTTTCCACCTTTTGCACCGGTGCTGTTTGTACTGGCCGCTTTGCCGCTCGCACTGATGCTGGCGGTGTTTTGGACAGCTAATGCCGGCTACATCGCAATGATCAGCATGGCGGGCTACTTCCTCATGTACGAGGGGCTGCATACCCTGTCGCACATCGAGCATCCGTTGCTGGACCGCTTGCCTCTGATCAACACCGTCCGGCGCATGCACGTGCTCCATCACAACCCGGATTTCATGCACACCCGTAATTTCAACCTTACCTTTCCAATCTGTGACGCGCTGTTCGGAACCAGCGACCTGGACCGTGGTGTTGTCGGGACCTTGTTCAATGGCATGTCTGACGCACATCGCAGAGAAGAGGACCGCACAAAGTTGGCTGCACAGAAGTTGGAACGCAATATTCCCAATCCATGAGGAACCCTAGATGAGCAAGACATTGAATAAGAGCCCGGCTCGGTTGGCGAATCGCGTCGCTATCGTCACCGGTGCCGCCCAAGGTATCGGAGCGCGTTACGCTCAAGCTTTGGCAGCCGAAGGCGCGGCGGTGGTTTGCGCTGATGTTCTAGATAGCCACGAGACGGTAGCGGCCATCAAGGCTGCGGGCGGTCAATCCTTCGACGTTCGAGTGGATGTGACCTCTTCCGAATCCGTCCGTGCCATGGCTGAGGCGGCCACCCAGGCCTACGGGCGCATCGACATTCTGGTGAACAACGCGGGTCTTTTTACTAACTTGCAGCTCAAGCCGCTCGACCAAATTGAAAGCGCCGAGTGGGACAAAGTCATGGCTGTAAACGTACGCGGCCCCTTTGAGTGCAGCAAGGCGGTTTTGCCGGTCATGCGTGCGCAAGGCTACGGCAAGATCATCAACATTGCTTCGGGCACCGTGTTCAAGGGCGCGCCTATGTTACTGCACTATGTCAGCTCCAAAGGGGCGGTGGTGGCCATGACCCGCAGTATGGCGCGCGAACTGGGCGATGCGGGCATCCGTGTGAATACATTGGCGCCAGGTCTGACTGCGAGTGAAAATACGTTGGCCAATCCGGCCTGGCAAGGCGCGCTCAGCACCAATAACATCGCCACCCGCGCCATCAAGCGCGAGGTGACGCCGGAAGATCTTTGCGGCACCCTGGTATACCTCGCGAGCTCCGCCAGCGACTTTGTGACTGGTCAGGTCGTGGTGGTTGATGGCGGTTCCGTGATGCATTGAGGACACACGATGACAATGCAAGCGCTCAATTTGATCGACGGACAATGGCAGCCAGCCGCGCAGGGACAGTTCGAAGCCAGCTTTAATCCGGCGGATGGTGTTGTGATCGGCAGCTATGCGGCCAGTGAGGAAGAGGACGCGGAAGCGGCGATTCTCGCCGCCCGCCGAGCCTTTGACCGCCCAGACTGGGCTCAGTCGCCACGTCTGCGCCAGATGGTAATGCTCAAATGGGCTGACCGGCTGGAAGCCCGAGCTGAGGAGTTGGCACGCCTGCTCACACTCGAGAATGGAAAGGTACTGGCGCAGTCGCGGGGGGAGATTGGCGGCGCCATTTCCGAGATCCGCTACTACGCAGGCCTTACGCGTTACATCCCCGGCCATGTGTTCGAGGTTGAGCCGGGCGTGTATTCCACACTGCTTAAAGAACCTGCCGGCGTTGCAGGCATCATAGTGCCGTGGAATGCCCCGGTCGTTCTCCTCATTCGCTCGCTTACACCGGCCCTCGCCGCGGGTTGCACCACAGTCATCAAGCCGGCGCCCCAGACGGCGCTGATCACTGCAGCGGTGCTAGCGGAGTTGCACGCGGTGGCCGAGTTGCCGCGGGGTGTGCTCAACCTGGTGAGTGAACACGGCCATGCGGTGGCCCAGAGGCTGACCACCTCGCCGGAAGTCGACGTGATCAGCTTCACCGGCTCAAATGCCACCGGCCAACGCATCATGGCCGCCGCCGCGCCGACCATGAAGAAGCTTTCGCTGGAGCTGGGTGGCAAGTCTTGTTGTCTCGTGTTCGAAGACGTGGATGTGGGACGCATCGCGCCACAGTTGGCAGCAGCAGCCACGATCATCTCCGGTCAACAGTGCACTGCTGCACGCCGAGTGCTGGTTCATGCCTCTCGCTACGCTGAGATGAAAGTTGCGCTCGCCCAAGCGCTGCAGGCGCTGGTGGTGGCGCCTGGTCAGGCTGCTGGCGCGCAGGTCGGTCCGCTGATCGACGCGCCCTCGCACCAACGGGTGAGCCTGGAGATTGCGCGCGCCACCGAGTTGGCCGATG
>CALRMF020000155.1:0-7158 GCA_943369035.1 Curvibacter sp. AEP1-3 | reverse complement strand
CGCTCTTGATGAGCTGCACGTCATCGTGCCCGTGCTCCGGGAAGATCGCCACCCCGATCGAGGAAGACACCTCCAGCTGATAGGCCCCCACCGTGAACGGCCGGCGTAGCGTCTGGTGGATCTTCTCGGCCACGGCCAGCGCAGCGTCGGCCCCCTGGATCTCGGTCAGCAGCACCACGAACTCATCACCGCCGATGCGCGCCACCGTATCGGCCTCGCGCACGCAGCTGCGCAGTTCCCGGGCGATCACCAGCAACAACTGGTCACCCACGGCATGGCCGTAGGTGTCGTTGACCGGCTTGAACTTGTCCAGATCGATGAACAGCACGGCCAGACGCTCGTTGTCGCGCCGCGCCCGCGCCAGCGCTGCCTGCAGCCGGTCGGTGAACAGCACCCGGTTGGGCAGCCCGGTCAGCGGATCGAAATACGCCAGGTTCGCGATGCGCGCCTCGGTCGCCTTGCGCTCGCTGATGTCGCGCACCATGGCCCACATGCCGGTGGGTCTGCCGCTGTCGTCGCGCAGCAAGTAGGTGCGCAGCTCCACCGGCAGCACGCGGCCGTTCTGGCACACGTACTCCTTTTCGTACACGTCCGAATAGCCGCGCGGCAGCACCTGCTCGCGGACGATGCGTGCCTCGGCCTCGTGCCAGCGCGGCGGCGTCAAGGCCTGGTAGCTCATCTGCGCCAGTTGCTCGGCGCTGTAGCCCAGCAGGGCCTGGAAGGCCGGGTTCCACTCCAGCAGCCGGCCCTGCATGTCCACCATGCCGTAGGCATCGGTCATGCTCTCGTGCAGCCGGCGGTACTTGCGCTCGCTCTCGCGCAGCGCCTCGTCGCGCAGCACCGCCTCGGTCACGTCCTGCACCGTGCCGATCATGCGCAGCGGCTTACCCGACTGGTCGCGGTAGATCTCGCCGTACTCGTGCACCGTGCGCACGCTGCCGTCCGGCCGCACCACGCGGTGCACCACGTCATACGGCTGCTCCGCATCGGCCAGGCTGGCGTTGACCGCGTCCACCACGAGCTGCCGGTCTTCGGGTTGGATGGCCTGCAGGAAGGCTTCGTAGGTGCTGCCGAAGGACTGCGGATCGAGACCGAAGATGCGGTAGATCTCGTCGCTCCAGTGCAGGCTGGCGCCTGCGATGTCCCAGTGCCAGGACCCGATGTGGGCAATGGCCTCGGCCCGGGCATAGGTGGCCTGGCTGCGGCGCAGGGTCTCCTCCATCCGCTGGCGCTCGGTGATGTCCACGCCGACCGCCACCACGAACTCCACCCCCCCCTGCGCGTCCTGCACCACGGCGTTGAACCAGTCGATCAGGTGGCGCCGTCCGTCCCGGCTGACCCACTCGTTGGTGTAGCGCCCGGAGAGCGTCTGCGGATGGCGGGCCAGGGCCTCGAAGGCGTTCTGGCGCACCGCCTCGGCCTGCTCCGGCGGCACCAGGAAGTCCCAGACGAAGCGGCCCATCACCTCGGCGGCGCGGTAGCCACTGAGCTGCTCGGCCGCCTGGTTGAAACGCATCAGGTGGCCCTCCCGGTCGAGCACCAGCACGATCGCGTTCGCCTGCTGCAGCATCGCCTGCGAGAGCGCCTGGCTGCGTCGCAGATCGTTCGCCAGTGCCTGCAGCTGGGTCAGCTGACTCACGATGCGGTGTGTCAGCAGGCCGAACTCGTCGATCGACAGCGGCTTGAGGTGCGCGATGCTGGCTTCATCGAGCACGTCCACATCGTCGTTGAGCATGTGCTGCAGCGGCGCCAGGCCCCGGCGCAGGTTGCGCCACGCCAGCCAGGTCCCGCCCGCCGCCAGCGCCAGCAACCCGCCCCACAAGGCCAGCAGGCGCGGCGAGAACTGCCCGGTCTGGTTGACGAAGTAGCCCACCAGCAGGCTGTCGATCAGCAGCGGCGTCACGATGCCCAGCACCGCCAGCTTGGCGCCCATGGGCACCACGACGTCGTGCACCCCGCGCGGGCCGAAATAGCGCCCCAGCCGGTCGGTGAAGTAGAAGAAGATCAGGAACGCCGTGATCAGCACCACCGGCACGAGACCGAACTGGTTGAGCAGATGGTCACGCAGCTCGTAGCGTCGATAGCCCAGGCTCTGCAGGGAGAAGTCGGTGCTCAGGGCACCCAGGGCGGAATACGCCACGATGAAGCCGAACATCCACCACGGCAGGCGTCGGAACAACTGGCGTGCCTGCTGCTGTGCCTGGGGTGTGGCCGCCGCCTGCCCCAGCGCCACCAGCCGCGCGGCCAGTGCCCGCGCCAGCAAACAGGCACCCACCATCACCGCCGCGGCGTACAGGCCGGTGTAGCTCAGAAACGCCGCGGCGAATTCGGAGGGCTGATAGAACCCCGTCAGGCTCATGACCGTGCCCCCCACCAGGGGTGGCAGCAGCAGGCTCATGAAAGTGACCACCCAGACGCTGCGCCGCATCTGCGCATCGCTCAAGACCTCCCAGGCGCGGTCAGATGACGGCGGTGGCACTGACGACATGAAAAGGCGACGTCCCTTCTGCTTCTCTGCCAGCGCAGCTCGGACGCCGGGCAGGTGAAATGCCGGGCCATTTCATCACAAAGCAGGCCTGGCCGACAAGCCATTTCGCGCGCCCTGCCACCGCCCCGCCACGCACGAAAAAGGCCGCTCACGCGGCCTTGCGTCACCCAGCCTCGTAGCGACTCAGGCCGTCCACTGCACCAGCCCGCTCCAGGAGGTGGCCAGCACGATCACGCCGAAGACGATGCGGTACCAGGCGAAGCCGTTGAAACTGTGCGTGGCAATGAAGCGCAGCAGCCAGCGCACGCACAGCCATGCGCTGAGGAAGGAGAACACCAGCCCCACGCCGAACATCGGCAGGTCGGCCGCCGACAGCAGCGCGCGCTCCTTGTACAGGCTGTAGGCGCCGGCGCCGATCAGCGTGGGAATGGCCAGGTAGAAGGAGAAATCCGTCGCGGCCTTGCGCGACAGGCCCAGCAGCATGCCGCCGATGATGGTGGCCCCGCTGCGACTGGTACCGGGGATCATGGCCAGGCACTGCACCAGCCCCACTTTCACCGCATCACGCCAACCCATGGCATCCACATCGAGGATGCGCGGGGCGGTAGCCGCATTGGCCTGCCGCTTCTCGGCCCACAGGATGATGAAGCCGCCGATGATGAAGGTACTGGCCACCACCACCGGCGTGAACAGGTGCGCCTTGATCGCCTTGCCGGCCAAGAGGCCCAGCACCACCGCCGGCACGAAGGCAATCAGCACATTGAGCGCGAACTGCTGCGCCTGTTTGCTGGTCGGCAGCGCCACCAGCGTGTCGCGGATCTTCTGCCAATAGACCAGGATCACCGCCAGGATGGCGCCGGTCTGGATGGCGATGTCGAACACCTTGGCCTTGTCGTCGTCAAAGCCCAGGAGCGCGCCGGCCAGGATCAGGTGGCCAGTGCTGGAAATCGGCAGGAACTCGGTCAGGCCCTCGACCACGCCCATGATGGCGGCCTTGATCAGCAGCGAAAACTCCACGAACACTCCTTGAAAGACGCTGGATTATCGTCGGTCACCACACCGCCGCCACGCGCCAACTGCAACGTTTACCCGCCGTTCACAGACTATTCGCCAACGCGTCCTATGATCGATCGACCCCATCAGGCCGCATGACCACGGGGCAGCAACGCAAGGACACCACCATGAAAAACATCCAACGCAGCCTGTTCGGCCTGCTGCTCGGGCTGACCGGCATGTGGGTCTGGGCCGAGGCCACGGCGCTCGCCAACGCTCAAGGCGTTTTCCCGTGGCGCAACCTGCTGGTGCAGTACACCGGCGTGCTGGGCATGGGCGTGATGAGCGTGGCCATGCTGCTGGCGGTGCGCCCGGCCTGGCTGGAGCACCGGCTGCACGGCCTGGACAAGATGTACCGCCTGCACAAGTGGCTGGGCATCTCGGGCCTGGTGCTTGCGGTGCTGCACTGGTTGTGCGCCCAGGGTCCCAAGTGGCTGGTGCAGGCCGGCCTGCTGACGCGGCCGGCACGCGGGCTGCGGCCGGTCGAGACGGTGGACCTGTTCCGCTTCTTCCAGAGCCAGCGCGGCCTGGCCGAGGAGATCGGTGAAAAGGCCTTCTACATTGCCGTGGTGCTGATCGCCATCGCCCTGATCCGTCGCTTCCCCTACCGTTACTTCATCAAGACCCACAAGTGGCTGGCGCTGGTCTACCTCGCGCTGGTGGTGCATTCGGTGCCGCTGCTCAACGTCGCCGACTGGTCCCATCCGCTGGGCGCCGCGCTGGTGGTACTGATGGCGCTGGGCAGCGTGGCGGCCTTCATCAGCCTGTTCCGCCGCATCGGCATCCGCCGCCGCGTGGTGGGCGAGATTGCCGAACTGGGCTACCTGCCGGGCGTGAAGGTCAACGCGGTCACCATCCAGCTCCTCGGCCCCTGGGCCGGGCACCAGAGCGGCCAGTTCGCCTTCGTCACCTTCGACGAACGCGAGGGCGCGCACCCCTTCACGCTGACCTCGGCCTGGACGGGCGACGGCCGCGTGCAGTTCCTCATCAAGGCCCTGGGCGACTACACCCGCACACTGGAACACACACTGCAGCCGGGCGACACCGTCACCGTTGAAGGCCCCTACGGCCGCTTCCACTTCGAAGGCGCGTCGCAGCGCCAGATCTGGATCGGTGCCGGCATTGGCGTCACACCTTTCGTGGCGCGCATGAAGGCGCTGGCGGCGCAGCCGGACGGCCGCCGCATCGACCTCATCCACCCCACCGGCGACGTCGACGAGCGCGCGCTGGACCTGCTGCGCGCCGACGCCCAGGCCGCCGGCGTGCGCCTGCACATCCTGATCTCCGCGCGCGACGGGCGCCTGAGCGGCGAACGCCTGCGCACCATGCTGCCCGACTGGCAGGACGCCGATGTCTGGTTCTGCGGCCCGGCCGCCTTTGGCGACGCGCTGCGCCAGGACCTGACGGCGCACGGCCTGCCGGCCGAGCGCTTCCAGCAGGAACTGTTCGAGATGCGTTGAGGAATCGCGTGGGGCGCCGGCTGTCTACCAGTCGGGGCCGGCCCTCACTCGTAGCGCAGCGCCTGGATCGGCAGCAGGCGCGCGGCGCGGCGCGCCGGATAGAAACCGAAGAACACCCCCACCAGGGCCGAGAAGCCCACCGCCAGCACGATGGCGCCCACCGACATGCTGACCTGCCAGCCGGCAAAGCTGCCCACCGCCCAGGTGGACACCGCGCCCAGCAGCACGCCAATGGCGCCGCCAATCAGGCTCAGCGTCACCGCTTCAATGAGGAACTGCGCCAGGATGTCGCGCCCGCGCGCCCCCACCGCCATGCGCAGGCCGATCTCACGCGTTCGCTCGGTCACGCTCACCAGCATGATGTTCATGATGCCGATGCCGCCGATGATCAGGCTGATGCCGGCCACCGCGGCCAGCAGCAGCGTCATCACGCGGCTGGCCTCCTCCTGCGCCTGCAGGATCTCCGACAGGTTGCGCACGCTGAAGGTGTCGTCACCCCCGGGCGGCACCTTCAGGCGCTGGCGCAGCAGGTCACGCACGCTCTCCTCCACCGCCTTCATGTCCTGCCCTTCGCGCACCTTGATGCTGATGCTCCAGATGCGCTTGACGTTGCCGCCCGCGTTCCAGATGCGGTTGCGGAAGGTGGACATGGGCATGATCACCGTGTCGTCCTGGTCCTGCCCCATGCTGTTCTGGCCCTTGCGTGCCAGCACGCCGATCACCGTGAACGGCACGCCGCGCACGCGGATCACCTGGTCGATCGGGTCCTCGTCGCCAAACAGCTCGCGTGCCACCGTCTGCCCCAGCCACACCACCTTGGCCGAGCCCGACTGCTCCGCCGCCTCGAACAGGCGCCCGCTCTCCAGCGACCAGTCGCGCACCTCCAGGTAGTCGTTGGTGGTGCCGAAGATGTTGGTGTTCCAGTTGGCGTTCTGCGCCACCGCCTGCGCCGAGGTGCGCGAACCCGGCGCCACCGCCTGCACCTCGGGAATCTCCACCGCAATCGCCTCGGCGTCTTCTTCCGTGAAGCGCGAGCGTGTCTGCGCCGCCTGCCGCACGCCGGCCGCGCTCAGGCTGCCCGGCAGCACCAGCATCACGTTCGAGCCCAGGCCCTTCATCTGTTCCTGCACCCGCGCCGTGGCGCCGCTGCCCACCGCGATCATGGTGATGACGGCGGCCACGCCAATGATGATGCCCAGCATGGTCAGGATGCTGCGCAGCGTGTTGGCGGCCAGCGCCCGCCAGGCCGTGCGCAGGGCAGCCAGCGCGTTCATGCCTGCACCTCCGCCACCATCACCGGGTGGCCGTCCATGGTGGACTGAGGCGCGACCGGCTGCCGGCTGTGCCCCGGCTGGCGCACGTCCTCCACGATCTGCCCGTCACGGAACACCAGCCGGCGCCGCGCCCAGGCCGCAATGTCGGCCTCGTGCGTCACGATCACCACCGTCATGCCCTGCTGGTTCAGCTCGTCCAGCAGGCGCATGATGTCCTCGCTGGTCTTGCTGTCCAGCGCGCCGGTGGGCTCGTCGGCCAGGATCAGCTGCGGGTTGTTCACCAGCGCGCGCGCAATCGCCACGCGCTGCTGCTGCCCGCCGGAGAGTTCGCTCGGCGTGTGCTCGCCGCGTTCGCCCAGGCCCACGCGCTGCAGCGCCGCCAGCGAGCGAGCGCGCCGGTCCGGCGCCTTGACGCCGGCGTACACCATGGGCAGCTCCACGTTCTCCAGCGCACTGGTGCGCGGCAGCAGGTTGAACTGCTGGAACACGAAGCCGATGCGCCGGTTGCGGATCGAGGCCAGCTGGTCGCCTGCCATGGCGTCCACTTCCTCGCCGGCCAGCCTGTACTCGCCGCTGCTGGGCTGGTCCAGACATCCCAGGATGTTCATCAGCGTGGACTTGCCCGAACCCGACGCGCCCATGATGGCCACGAAGTCCCCTTCCTCGATGTCCAGCGTCACCCCGCGCAGCGCGTGCACGGTGGTGTTGCCCATCACGTAGGTCTTGGTGAGCTGGCGTGCTTCAATCAAAGCCATGGCTTAAAACATCATGCGCGGGCCGGCGGCGCTGGCGGGCTTGGCGCTGCTACCGCCCACCACACCGGTAATGACACTCGCACCTTCCTTCAACTCCGCCGCCTCCGGCGAGTTCGGGGCCAGCAGCA
>CALRMF020000154.1:0-7182 GCA_943369035.1 Curvibacter sp. AEP1-3 | reverse complement strand
TTTTCTTCCTCGATGTAGGGAATCAGGTGCGCCACGGCCTGCTTCATCACACGCGCACTCTTCACCACTTGCGGCAGGAACATCTTGCCGGCGCCGAACAGGTCGCCGACGATGTTCATGCCGTCCATCAGCGGCCCTTCGATCACGTGCAGCGGCCGGCCACCTTTGGCCAAAACGGCGCGGTAGGCCTCTTCGGTGTCTTCGGTGATGAAGTCGGTGATGCCGTGCACCAGCGCGTGGCTCAGGCGCTGCTCGACTGTGCCGCTGCGCCATTCGTTCTTTTTGCTGTCGTCCTTGGCCGCGCCCTTGGCGCTTTCGGCAATTTCCACCAGCCGCTCACCCGCGTCCGGACGGCGGTTCAGCACCACGTCCTCCACGCGCTCGCGCAGCGTCGGCTCCACCTCGTCATAGACGCCGACCATGCCGGCATTCACAATCCCCATGTCCATCCCCGCCTGGATGGCGTGGTACAGGAACACGGTGTGAATCGCCTCGCGCACCGGATCGTTGCCACGGAAGCTGAACGACACGTTGGACACGCCACCCGACACCTTGGCACCCGGCAAGTGCTGCTTGATCCAGCGCGTGGCCTCGATGAAGTCGACCGCGTAGTTGTTGTGCTCCTCGATGCCGGTGGCGATGGCAAAGATGTTGGGATCGAAGATGATGTCCTCAGCCGGGAAGTCCACCTCGTCGACCAGGATGCGGTAGGCACGTTCGCAGATCTCGATCTTGCGCGCATAGGTGTCAGCCTGGCCCTGTTCGTCGAAAGCCATCACCACGGCTGCGGCACCGTAGCGTTTGATCAACCTGGCCTGGCGCTTGAACTCATCCACCCCCTCCTTCATGGAGATGGAGTTCACGATGCCCTTGCCCTGGATGCAGCGCAAACCGGCTTCGATCACCTCCCACTTGGAGGAGTCGATCATGATCGGCACGCGCGCGATATCCGGCTCGCTGGCGATCAGGTTGAGGAAGCGCACCATGGCGGCCTTGCTGTCGAGCATGGCCTCGTCCATGTTGATGTCGATCACCTGCGCGCCGTTCTCCACCTGCTGGCGCGCCACAGCCAACGCCTCCTCGAACTGGCCGTTGAGGATCATGCGCGCAAAGGCCTTGGAGCCCGTCACGTTGGTGCGCTCACCAATGTTGACGAACAACGAACCGGCGCCAATGAGCACCGGCTCCAAGCCGGACAGCTTCATGGGGGGAAGGGATATTTCGGACATACGTCTCACCTGGGGTATTCAGTACAGGTGAGCGCCGTTGGGACATCCAAGCCTGACGGCAAGACCTGCCGCTGCAACGCTCCTTGGATAGGATGCAATTTTAAAGGCTTTGCAATTGGCCTGCTGAGTGCGTGTACTGAATGAACCTCAGACGGGAGCCGCTTGCACCGGGATCACACGCCGCGCTGGCCTGTTCTTTTCCTGCACCGCCCGCGCGCGCAACTGGCCACACCCGCCATCCACATCTTGCCCGGCCGACTGTCGCAGCTTGGTCAGGATGCCGCGCTGGTGCAGACGGCGCGCCAGCGCGGCGGCGGCTTCCCACGAAGGGCGGCGGTAGGGCAGACCCGCCACCGCGTTGTAGGGAATCAGGTTGAGGATGGCGTACTTGCCCTGCAGCAGGCGCACCAGACCCTCAACTTCCTCCTCGGTATCGTTGATGCCATCGAGCAAGGTCCACTGGTACTGGACCGGGTAGGCACTGGCGCGCGCATAACGCTCGGCCGCCGCCACCAGTTCGTCTGGCGTGAGGGCCGGTGCGCGTGGCAGCAGCTGGGCACGCAGGTCCGCGCACGTGGTGTGCAGGGAGATCGCCAGCGCCGGTCGAACCTCACCTTCACCCCGCGCCAGCAGGGCCTCGAACACACGCGCGTCGCCCACGGTGGAGAACACCAGGTTCTTGTGGCCGATGTTGCCGGCCGTGCCCAGCAGGTCGATGGCGGCCAGCACGCTGTCCAGGTTGTGCGCCGGCTCGCCCATGCCCATGAACACCACGCGCCTGACCGGGCGGTGCTGCCGCGCCAGCGCGACCTGGGCCACGATCTCGGCGCTGCCGAGCTGACGCACCAGCCCGGTGGTGCCGGTCATGCAAAACACACAACCCACGGCGCAGCCGACCTGGGTCGACACGCACAGCGCCGGGATGCGCCCCGGCGGCATGTGCACGCTCTCCACCAGCTGTCCGTCGGCCAGTGCCACCACGCGGCGCAGCGAGCCGTCTTCGCCTGGATGCTCCGAATGCACCGTGGCCAGCGCTGCCAGATCGCGCTCGATCTCCGGCAGCGCGGTGCGCAGGGTGGTGGGCAGAAAAGCCTCGATCGGCCGGCTGCCGTGCGTCTGCGGCAGCGCCTGCGTCCATAGGCGCAGCACGCGGTGCTGGTGACGGGGATTGGCGCCCAGCGCGCGCAGCCGCTGGCGCAGATCTTCGATGTGCATAGGGTGTGATTGTCCTCTGCGCCTGCCGGATACGGCTCAGGTCAGCAGCTCGATCTCGCCGTAATGCAGGCGCAAGGCCCCGCGTGCCTCCAACTGCTTAAGGGCCTTGTTGACGCTTTGGCGACTCACGCCCAGCATGCGCGCCAGCACCTCCTGCGCCACGCGGATGCGGCGGCGCGCCACGTCGCGGCTGCCGTAACCCTGGGCCAACAGCTGCAGGCGCCGCAGCACGCGCTCCTCCAGCGGCAACAGAGCCAGCTCCTCCAGGACCATGAAAGCCACCCTCAGCTTGCGACAGGCCAGTCGCGCCATGTCACGCCAGTGGGCGGGGTGCGCCTGCAGCCAAGCCAGCAGCGCGGCGCGCGGCACCACCAGCACCTGGCTGGCCACATCGGCCACGGCGTCATGGGTGCGTGGCAGGTCGTCGATCATGGAGATCTCGCCAAACCACTGGTAAGGCTCCAGGTAGGCCAACACCGCGGCCTGACCCTGCGCGTCGTGGGCGCCGATGCGCAGGGCACCGGCTGCCACGCAGCACAGGCCGTCGGCATCCCCGCCGCGCGCAAACAGCGACTCGCCCGGCGCCAGGTGCCGCCAACGGGCCAGCGCCAGCAGTTGCTGCTGCAGCGGCTCGGGGCTGGCGGCAAACCAGTCGTCGGTCTGCAAGGCAGCCTGCAGGGCGGCGGGAGCGTGGGTCGACGGGTCCATGGTGGGGTAGCTGAGTTCCTATCCATGCCGCTGGCGCCCTGGCCGTGGCGGCTTTGTCCAAATTCTGACAGACGTCCTGCGCCGCACGCGGCATCCTTGGGCAACCCCAACAAGGAGACCTCATGGACCAAGCTACCGCCCTGCTGGTGCAATACGCCCGCTACCACCGCGATCCGCGCAACATTGCCACGCACTACGTCGGCATTCCGCTCATCGTCTTCGCCATCGGCGCGCTGCTGGCGCGTGTGCAGTTCAGCGTCGCCACCCTGACCGTCAGCCTTGACGGCGTGGCCTTCCTGCTGGCTGCCCTGTGGTACCTGCGTCAGGGACAACGGCCGCTCGCCCTGGTCACGCTCGCGCTCATCGGCGCGCTGCTCGCACTGGCGCACCCCTTGGCGCAGGCGCCGCTGGCCACTTGGCTGTACGTCGCACTGGGCAGTTTTGTGGTGGGCTGGGTATTCCAGTTCGCCGGACATTACTGGGAGGGCCGCAAGCCGGCCTTCGTGGACGATTTGCGTGGCCTGCTGGTCGGGCCGATGTTCGTCGTGGCCGAAGCCGGGTTCGCGCTGGGCCTGGCGCAGGCACTGCAGCAACACATCGTGCAGCAAACCGGCCCGGTGGCGCGGCAGACGCCCCGTGCCGTCCGCAACGCATAAACGTCACGCCTTATCTCGTTTTCGTCATGACCACCTCCACCTCCCGTTCCGCCGGCATCACGCTGGCCTTGTCCGGCCTGGCGCTGGCCGTGTGCTTTGCCGCCGCCTGGTGGAGCCGCGACCTGGCCTGGTTTTCACTCAGCCCGCCCGGCGGTGGTGCGGCCGACGTGACCGAGGCGTTGCGCCGGGACCTGCACCTCACCTTCTTCACGATCTGGGCCTCGCTGCTGCTGGCCACCCCGGCACTGGCGCTGTTTCCGTCCATCCGGCAATCGGCCCGCGTCTACCAAGCCTGGCGCATCTTCTGGACCACCTCGCTGCTGGTGTTTGCCGTGCACTTCTACTGGGCCACGGTGGTCATCTTCGGCAACGACTGGCAGCGCATCCTGAACACACCGCGCGTGAGTGCGCCGCGGCTCGACACCGTGTTCGCGCTCTGGTGGGTCGTCGACGTCATGCTGGCCTGGACCACCCGCAGCGAGGCCGTTTGGCTGCGCCTGCAGCGCCTGGGGGTGCACCTGCTGGCCTTCGTGCTGTTCTTCATGGGCGCGGCCCGCGAAGGTGAGTTGGCGGCATCGCGCGCGCTGGGCTGGTTCATGGCCATGGTGGTGGCCGCCGGACTCATCGCCTGGCTGGCGCGCCGCCGTGCGCGTACTACCATCTGAGGTCGACAACCCTGCAACAGGCTCTCCCATGCACATCATTGCCATCACCCTCGCCCTCGTGGTCTGCGCCATCCATGTCTACATCCTCGTGCTGGAGATGTTCCTCTGGGACCAGCCCCGAGGCATGAAGGCGTTCGGCCTTGCCCCCGACTTTGCCAAGGCCACCAAGGTACTGGCAGCCAACCAGGGCCTGTACAACGGCTTTCTGGCCGCCGGCATCGCCTGGGCACTGGCCACCGGCCAACGCGACGCGCTGCTATTCGTGCTCGGCTGCGTGGCTGTGGCTGGCCTCTACGGCGCCGCCACCGCCAACCGCAAGATCCTGCTGATCCAGACCGTGCCCGCCGCAGCGGCCATGGCGGCCGTCTACTTTCTTGGCTGACGGCCATCGACATCTACAGCTGCGCATTCCATCCGGGTCGGCTCGTTGCGGATCACAACGAGTGAACCACGACCCCTGGCCTCGCCAGAGGTCGGGTTGCCTTAGCTGACTCGCTTGCCCGATTGGCTGGGCGACGAAGTACGGGCACTCCAGACCATGGTGACCACCAGGATGCCCAGCACCACGGCCAGCGACACGGCCACCGGGATCTTGTAGATGTCGATCAGCATCATCTTGGTGCCGATGAAGACCAGGATCACCGCCAGTCCGTAGTTGAGCAGGTGGAAGCGGCTGGCCGCGGCCTGCAGCAGGAAGAACATGGCGCGCAGGCCCAGGATGGCGAACACATTGCTGGTGAGCACGATGAACGGGTCCTGCGTGATGGCAAAGATGGCCGGAATGGAATCAACCGCGAAGATCACGTCGGTCAGACCCACCAGGGCCACCACCATCAGCAGCGGCGTGGCAATGCGCTTGCCGTTCTCGACGGTCCAGAACTTCTCGCCATCGAAGTCACGGCTGACGGGCATCGCGCGGCGCAGCAGCTTGAGGGCCGGGTTGTCGTCCAGGCTGCTTTCCTTGCCAGCCGCCCACCACATCTTGACGCCGGTGAGGATGAGGAAGGCGCCGAACAGGTACAGGATCCAGTGGAACTGCGACAGCAGCCAGCCACCGATGAGGATCATGACGGTGCGCAGCACGATGGCGCCGATGATGCCGATCATCAGCACGCGTTTCTGGTAGGCCGGCGGCACTGCGAAGTAGGTGAAGATCAACAGGAAGACAAAGATGTTGTCGACCGCCAGGCTCTTCTCGATCAGATAACCGGTCAGGAACTCGAGCGATTTCTCGTTCGCCACCTCGATCGAACCGGTCTCGTTCTTGATGGCCCACCAGAGCAGGCCATTGAAGACAAAGCTCAAGCCCACCCAGATAAGCGACCAGTTGAGCGCCTCCTTCACGCCCACGGCATGGGCGCCCTGCTTCTTAAGTACGACGAAATCGACGAACAGCGCCGCGAGCACGAAGGCGACGAAGACCAGCCACAGCCAAAGTGGCGCAATGCTTTGCATAAAGAACCTCGCTTGCAGTGTTGATGAAACACCCGCAAGGTCTGATCGGGTTCGTCACCGCTGGTGACGGACCGCCAGCGCCGGCTGCTTTGACACAGCGTATTGACGGCGCGGGCGCCCAGCGCTGGGAGCGTGGGCTCCGCCGGCTGGTCGACTACTCCCCTTGATGGGAACCCCGATTGTGCCGCCTGCCGAAAATCCCCATCAAGGCTGGGGAATGCCAGCCACGCCGGGGGCGGCCGGCGTTCAGGCTGCTTCGCGGTAGAACGGGCCGGCGTTCAGCGCGCGCGTGGCCAGCGGCGCCACAGCGTCGTGGATGGCACCGATGTGCTCCGGCGTGGTGCCGCAGCAACCGCCGACGATGTTGACCAGCCCCTCGGCCGCAAACTCGCGCAGCAGGCGGCTGGTGACCTCGGGCGTTTCGTCGAAGCCGGTCTCGCTCATCGGGTTGGGCAGCCCGGCATTCGGGTAACAACTGATGAAGGTGTCGCCCGCCACCTTGGCCAGTTCCTGGATGTAGGGCCGCATCAGCGCGGCACCCAGGGCGCAGTTCAGGCCCACGGCGAGCGGCTGCGCATGGCGCACGCTGTGCCAGAAGGCGGTGACGGTCTGGCCACTGAGGATGCGGCCGGAGGCGTCGGTCACGGTGCCGCTGATGATGATGGGCAGGCGCTCGCCCGAGGCTTGAAAGAACTCGTCAATGGCGAACAACGCCGCCTTGGCGTTGAGGGTGTCGAAGATGGTTTCCACCAGCAGCACATCGGCGCCGCCTTCCGCCAGCGCCTCGACCTGCTCGTAGTAGGCAGCGCGCAGTTCCTCGAAGGTGATGTTGCGCGCCCCGGGGTCGTTCACGTCCGGGCTGATGCTGGCGGTCTTGGGCGTGGGGCCCAGGGCACCGGCGACGAAGCGCGGATGGTCGGGCGTGCTGAACTTGTCACACGCCGCGCGCGCCAGCCTGGCGGATTCCAGATTCATCTCGCGCGCCAGGTGCGCCATGTCGTAGTCGGCCTGCGCCACGCTGGTGGCGCCGAAGGTGTTGGTCTCGATCAGGTCGGCACCGGCGGCCAGATAGCCTTCGTGGATGTCGCGGATGATGTCGGGCCGCGTGAGCGACAGCAGCTCGTTGTTGCCCTTGACGTCTTTGGGGAAGTCTTTGAAGCGTTCGCCACGGTACTGCGCCTCGTTCAGCTTGAAACGCTGGATCATGGTGCCCATGGCGCCGTCGAGGATGGCGATGCGGCGGGCAAGGATACC
>CALRMF020000153.1:0-7214 GCA_943369035.1 Curvibacter sp. AEP1-3 | reverse complement strand
AGCATCACGCCCTTGCTGAAGGCCGCCACCACGCGCGGCAGGCTCTTCAGGCGCTCCAGCAGCTCGGTTTCGAAGCCAGGCTCCACCAGCAGCGCAGCACTGTTCACCAGGTCGCCTTCCTGCAGCAGGCGGTTGAGGCTGCGGCGTTCGATGTAGGCCCCCATGCCCATCATTTCCTGCACCGTGCCCGTCACCGGCAGTTCCAGGACCTGGCGGCGGCCTTCCAGCAGTTCCACGCGCACGGTCTGGCCGGGCCGGATGTGCAGCTTGTCGGCCAGGCGATCGGTCAGCAGCAATCCGTCGGCGGGAGGCGCATGGGCGCGCAGGCCGGTGTCCACGATGCGCTGCAGCTCCGGCTGGGCACTGCGGCCCTGCACGCTGCCACGCCAGTGGTGCTGGCCATGCACCAGCCGCACGTTGACACTGCGCACGCCTTCCACGGCCGTCACGTGCGGCAGGCGGGCCATCTCGTAGGTGACGCTGGCCGGCGAGGCCTCCACCAGGCTCACGATCACGTCGCCGCGCAGCACCAGACGAAACTGGGTATGCAGCAGCATGTCGATGGTGTCGCGCCAGAAGGTGCCGCTGATGACGATGGCCATGGAGGCGGCGATGCCGGCAATGGTGAGCCCGGTGCGCAGTGGCCGGCGTTGCATGGTGCGCATGACCATGCGCGCGGCCGGGCTGAACCAGTCGCGCAGGCCCCAGGCCTCGATGAAGGTCGGGCGGAAGCGGCCGGGTGCCGGCGGGCGCATGGCCTCGGCCGGTGCCAGCCGCACGGTGGCGGCAATTGCCTGCCAGGTGGCCCCCAGGGCCGCGAGCAGCGTCAGGCCGCCGGCGGCCAGCACCAGGTCGGGCCGGATGCGGTGGCGCAGTTCGGGGAAACGGAACACCTCGGCATACAGGCCCATGAACGACTGGCCCAGCCAGGCTCCCACGCCCAGGCCCAGCAGCATGCCCAGTATGACGATGAGCAGCACCAGCTTGAGGTAATGCAGGCCGATGCTCCAGTTGTCGTAGCCCAGGGCCTTGAGCGCGGCAATCTGCTCGCGCTGGGTGGCGATCTGGCGGCTCAGCACCACGTTGAGCAGGAAGGCCGCCACCGCCAGGAAGATGCTGGGCAGCACGGTGCCGAAGACGCGCTGTTCCTTGATCTCGGAGCTCAGCAGCTTGTCGGACATCTGCTCGTCGCGGCCGTAGGCACGGGCGCCGCCATAGGGCCCCAGCAACCGGTCCAGGCCGTCGATCACCTGGCCTTCGCTGGCGCCCGGGGCGAGGCGCACCGCCACCTGGTTGAAGGCGCCTTCCATGTTGTAGGCCGCAGCCAGGGCCTTGCGGTCGAGCCAGAAGACGCCGAAGCCGCGCAGGTCGGGCGAGCCGCCCATGCCGGCAAAGACGAATTCGGGTGACAACGCGATGCCGACGATCTGCAGCTCCTCGCGCTTGCCGTTGACCAGGGCGCGCAGCCTGTCGCCGGGTTTGAGGCCACGGGCCAGTGCGAAGGCCTCGGACACCAGCACTTCCAGCGTGCGGTCGCGCCGCGCCGTGATCATGCGGCCTTCGCGCAGGTGCAGGCGGTTGAGTTGCGGCAGGCGGTCCGGGTCAATGCCGATGAGGCGGCCGATGACGGGGTCGGACACATTGGGAATGTCGATCTGCACCACCTCGCTGACCGAGGTTTCCACATGCGCGGCGCCGGGCAGGGCGGCCAGTTGCCGCTCCAGTGCCAGCGGGGCGCGCTTGAGGCTGGCAAACACGTCGGCAAAGCGGGCTTCGGTGTAGTAGACCTCGCGCGACCAGGACAAGCCGTCGTAGGCGCTGAAGGTGGCAATGAAGCCAGCCACGCCGCTGGCGACCACCAGCGCGATGGTGATGGCCTGGCTCCACATCAGACGCAGGTCGCGCAGCAGCTTGCGGTCCAGGGCTTTCATGGTCTGTGGCTCGCTGCCTGGCTACCAGGACAGCTCCGACGGGCTGATCTTGTGCGGGTTGACGTCCACGCGCTGGATGCGGCCGCCACCCAGGTGCAGCACGCGGTCGGCCATGCCGGCAATGGCCGCGTTGTGCGTGATCACGATGGCCGTGGTGCCGAGCTCGCGGTTGATGCGCTCGATGACCTCCAGCACCAGCTTGCCGGTGACGTAGTCCAGCGCGCCGGTGGGTTCGTCGCACAGCAGCACCTCCGGGCGCTTGACGATGGCGCGTGCAATCGCCACGCGTTGCTGCTCGCCGCCGGAGAGCTGCGAGGGGAAGTGGTCCATGCGGTCCTCCAGGCCCACCAGACGCAGCGCGTCGGCGGCCGGCATGGGGTTGTGCGCGATGTCGGTCACGAGTTCGACGTTCTCGCGGCAGGTCAGGCTGGGGATGAGGTTGTAGAACTGGAACACGAAACCGACGTGCTCGCGCCGGTAGCGGGTGAGCTCGGCATCGCTGGCACCGGTGAGCTCGTGCTCGGCAAAGCGGGCGCTGCCGCCGCTGGGACGGTCGAGTCCGCCCAGGATGTTGAGCAAGGTGGACTTGCCGCTGCCCGAGGGGCCGAGCAGCACGATGAACTCGCCGCGGAAGATGGTCAGGTTGACGTCCTGCAGGGCGCGGACCTGCACTTCACCCATCTGGTAGGTCTTGCTCAGGTCCTGGGCCACGAAGACGGCCGGCGGCGCCGCTTCCGTGCTGCTGTGTTGCCTGTTCTCTTCCCTGTTGTCGTTCATGGCCCCGCCGGTCTGCTGTGATGGTGGTGACAGGTTTGGATCATAGGCGGTCCAGGGGCTGCGTTTGAACTGGGCAGCGCGGCGACCCAAGGACACGCCCGGCGGGGGCGATTACCCCTTGGGGTTTCAAACGACTAAAATACGGGGTCTTTACCCTCTATTTTTCCGTGTTCGCCTCCTGGCGGCCCAGGAGCGCAGGCGCGTATGCAAGAAGAACAATCTGAGTTGATCGATGTTGGGAGGTTGCGAACAGGCCTGTTCGTCGTGCTCGACGTCGACTGGATGCAGCATCCCTTCCTGCGGGGCAGTTTCAAGATCGCCTCGGACAAGCAGATCGAGGCCATTCGCGGGCTCGGGCTGCAGCAGGTCAGCTATGTGCCGGCGCGCAGCGATCCGGCTGCTGTGGCGGCGCTGGAGGTCACGCCCTCCAAGTACCCGGCGATGAGCGAGGCGGAGCTGCTCGAGATGGAGCAGCAGCGTACCGAGGAACTGCGACGGCAGCGCGGACGTGCCGACCAGCTGGCAGCGCAGCAGCGCGGTACGCAGTCGTGCGAACGGCGCTACCGCGAGGCAGTCACCGAGTATCGGCAGATGGCCAGCCATGCGCTGGCGCAACCGCAGGCGGTGGCACAGCAGTGCATCAGCCTGATCAACCGCTTTGTCCACGAGATGACCTGCGATGGCGAGACGGCCATCCGTCTGCTGTCGGAAAACGTGGGTGACCGGGGGGCCGTGCACCCGGTGAACGTCACCATCCTGTCGCTGCTACTGGGACGGGCGATGGGGCTGTCGGCGACCGACATGCGTGATCTCGGTGTGGCCGCCATGCTGCACGACCTCGGCAAACTGCAGCTGCCCGAGCGGGTACGCGCGTACGACGAAGGCTTTTCGACTGCGGAGTACAAGCTCTACCAGGAGCATGTGGTCCAGGGGGAGCAGCTCGCGCGGCAGATGGGCTTGTCGAAAGCCGTGCAACAGGCCATCGCCCACCACCATGAACAGACTGACGGCAGTGGCTATCCGGCACGCCTGCGCGGCGACAGTCTGCCTCTGCCTTCCAAGATCCTGGCGCTGGTCAACCGCTACGAGGACCTGAGCAACCCGGTGCGGTCCGCCGCGGCCATGACACCGCACGAAGCCCTGTCCTTCATCTTCTCGCAGCTCAAGAACCGTTACGACAGTGTGGTGCTGAGCGCGTTCATCCGCATGATGGGGGTGTACCCGCCCGGTTCCATCATTCAGCTGGTGGACGGGCGCTATGCGATGGTGATGTCGGTCAACTCGTCGCGTCCGCTCAAGCCGCGTGTGCTGATCCATGATCCGGCCGTGATGCGTCATGAGGCGCTGGTGGTCGACCTGGAGCAGGCGCCGGAGATCGGTATCCGGCGCAGCCTGAAGCCGGCGGCACTGCCGCGCGAAGCGTTCGACTATCTGTTGCCGCGCCAGCGCATCGGCTATTTCTACGAGCCGGCAGATCAGGAAACCGAGCCGCCGCAGACGCCCTGAAAGAAAACCCCGCGCCTGATGCCAGGGGCGGGGTTCCTGAGGCGGCAGGCTGGGGCAGGAATCAGATGACCTTGGCAGCGCGCAACTCGTCGAGCTGGGCTTGGGTGTAGCCCATCTGCCGCAGCACCTCTTCGGTGTGCTCGCCCAGTAGCGGTGAGCGGGTGACTTCGGTGGGGCTGTCCGACAGCTTGATGGGGTTGCCCACCGAGAGGTACTTGCCGCGCACCGGGTGATCCACTTCCACGATGGTGCCGGTCTTGCGCAGCGATTCGTCCTCGGCGATCTCCTTCATCGACAGGATGGGGCCACAGGGGATGTCGAACTCGTTCAGGATGTCCATGGCCTCGAACTTGGTCTTGGTCTTGGTCCATTCCTCGATGCGGTCGAAGATCATCTTCTGGTGCGGCAGGCGCGCCTCGGGCGTGGCGAAGTGCGGGTTGGTGATCCAGTCTTCTTCGCCGATCACCTTGCAGATGGCGGGCCACACCGCGGCCTGGGTGATGAAGTAGATGTAAGCGTTGGGGTCCTTCTGCCAGCCCTTGCACTTGAGCACGGCGCCGGGCGGGCCGCCGCCGGAGGCATTGCCGGCACGCGGCACGGCTTCGCCGAACTCGATCTCGGGGTACTGCGGATATTCCTTGAGCACGCCGGTGCGGTCCAGCCGTTGCTGGTCGCGCAGCTTGACGCGGCACAGGTTCAGCACCGAGTCCTGCATGGCTGCCAGCACCTTCTGGCCGCGGCCGGTTTTCTCGCGCTGGAACAGGGCAGTGACGATGCCCAGCGCCAGGTGCAGGCCGGTGCCGGAATCACCGATCTGCGCGCCGGTGACCATGGGCACGCCATCCGGGTCGCCGGTGGTGGAGGCGGCACCGCCCGTGCACTGGGCCACGTTTTCGTACACCTTGCAGTCCACGTAAGGACCGGGGCCGAAGCCCTTGACCGAGGCCAGGATGATGCGCGGATTGATCTCCTGGATCTTCTCCCACGGGAAGCCCATGCGGTCGAGTGCGCCGGGCGCGAAGTTCTCGACCATCACGTCGCACTGCTTGATCAGGTTGACCAGCACTTCCTTGCCCTTGGGGTCCTTGGTGTTGAGCGTGATGGAGCGCTTGTTGTGGTTCAGCATGGTGAAGTACAGGCTGTCCGCATCCGGGATGTCGCGCAGCTGGCCGCGCGTGGCGTCGCCTTCACCGGCCTTTTCCACCTTGATCACATCGGCGCCGAACCATGCGAGCAGTTGGGTGCAGGTGGGGCCGGACTGCACATGCGTGAAGTCCAGGATGCGTACGCCGTCTAGTGCCTTGCCCATCAACAATCTCCTGTTCAATATATAAAAATTGTTTATCTATTTGGCGATAAATACTAGGCCATTGCTTATGCAAGTATAGATGCAGCATCTTTGCGCTCAACCGCATGAGAGCCCATACATTTAGTGTAGGTTCATCCGGCGCGCGTGGCGAACTTTTCATGAAAAAACGGCGCCCGGATGGGCGCCGTTGCAGCAGGTCTTGAACGACCGGGTGGCGTTCAGACGGCCTTGCTGGCGTGCATGGCGGCGATCTGCTCCTTGCTGTAGCCCAACTCGGCCAGCACCTCGTCGGTGTGCTGGCCCAGCAGCGGCGACGCCGTGATCTCGGGCTTGAGGTCGGAGAACTTGATCGGGCTGCCCACCGTGTAGTAACTGCCACGCACCGGGTGCGGCACTTCCACGATGGAACCGCTCTTGCGCAGCGATTCGTCACGCAGCAGTTCCTTCATGGACAGCACCGGGGCGCACGGAATGTCGAACTTGCGGAAGATGTCCACAGCTTCGTACTTGGTCTTGTCCTTGATGAAATCCTCGATGGTGGCGAAGATCTCGTCGATGTGCGGCTGGCGGGCCTTGGGTGTGGTGTAGGCCGGGTCGGTCTTCCACTCGGGCTTGCCCAGCGCGTCGCAGATCGGCTCCCAGGCATGGCCCTGGATGGTGAAGTAGATATAGGCGTTGGGGTCGGTCTCCCAGCCCTTGCACTTCAGGATCCAGCCCGGCTGGCCGCCACCACCGGCGTTGCCACCGCGCGGCGTCACCTTGTCCTTGAAGTACTCCATCTCGTGCGGGTACTGCGGGTATTCCTCGAGGTAGCCCACCTTTTCCAGACGCTGCTGGTCGCGCATCTTCACGCGGCACAGATTCAGCACGGCGTCCTGCATGGACACGGCCACCTTCTGGCCCTTGCCGGTCTGCTGGCGGCCGATGATGGCCGTCAGGATGCCGATGGCCAGGTGCATGCCGGTGTTGGAGTCACCCAGGGCGGCCGCCGAGATGGTCGGTGCGGAGTTCTCGCCTTTCCACCAGCCGGTGGTGGAGGCGGCGCCGCCCGCGCACTGGGCCACGTTCTCATAGACCTTGAGGTCCTCGTAGTGGTGACCTTCACTGAAACCCTTGACGGATGCCAGGATCATGCCCGGGTTGAGCTTCTGGATGTACTCCCAGGTAAAGCCCATGCGGTCCAGCGCGCCGGGGCCGAAGTTCTCGACCATGACGTCGGACTCCTTGATCAGCTTTTCCAGCACTTCCTTGCCAGCCGGGTTCTTGGTGTCCAGCGTCAGGGAACGCTTGTTGCTGTTGAGCATGGTGAAGTACAGCGCGTCGGCGTCAGGGATGTCGCGCAGCTGGCTGCGTGTGACGTCACCGGCGCCCGGGCGCTCGACCTTGATCACATCGGCGCCAAACCAGGCCAGCAGCTGGGTACAGGCAGGGCCGGCCTGCACGTGCGTGAAGTCGATGATCTTGATGCCCTTGAGGGGTTTGGTTCCAGACATGTGCTTATCTCCTTGGGTTGCTCTTGTGAAGGCGGGAAGAGGGGGGGGCTACTTCTTGACGGCAGCCGTCGGGTTCAGGCTGGTGATGCGGCCGCTTTCGGTGCCGGCGGTCTCGTCGATGATGGCGTTGATCAACGTCGGCTTGCCAGACTTCAGAGCGTCCTCGATGCCCTTGCGCAGCGCCGCCGGCGTGGCGGC